>JBIODY010000234.1:0-4188 GCA_044445505.1 Lysobacterales bacterium | reverse complement strand
GCGAACTACGTCGCCAAACGCCTCGCGCCGCACTACGCGACGCTGTACACCGGCCGCAACGGCCTCGTCGCCCACGAGTGCATCCTCGACCTGCGCCCGCTGAAGGACGGCACCGGCATCAGCGCCGAAGACGTCGCCAAGCGCCTGATCGATTTCGGCTTCCATGCGCCGACCTTGAGCTTCCCGGTCGCCGGCACGTTGATGGTCGAGCCGACCGAGAGCGAATCGCTGCACGAGCTCGATCGCTTCATCGATGCGATGATCCAGATCCGCGACGAAATCCGCGCGATCGAGGAAGGCAAGCTCGACCGCGAGGACAACCCGCTCAAGCACGCGCCGCACACCGCGACCCAGGTCGCCGCCAGCGAGTGGACCCACGCGTACCCGCGCGAACTCGCCGCGTTCCCGCTGCCGAGCCTGAAGCTGCAGAAGTACTGGTCGCCGGTCGCGCGCGTCGACAACATCTACGGTGACAAGAACGTGTTCTGCAGCTGCGTGCCCACCAGCGACTTCGCCGGCGAGATCGAGGCGTTCAGCGAACCAAACGTCGCGTGATGGCTGTTATCCCTGAGTGGTAGCGTGAGTCGCCACCCCCCACCCTCCCGGCTGGAGGCGGGCTCAAGCTCGACCTGCGCTCGCAGACCAAGTCGCCACCGCGTCCAGCAGTTCGTCCATCACCTGCGCATCCGTGCGTCCGGATCGCACGGGCACATGGAAGGAGTGATCCGCGTTGGCGACCACGTGCAGCGTTGCGCGCGTACCGAGACGCTCGACCAGCGGCTGCAGCAGACCGGGCTTGGCGAGTTCGTCGCGGGTGCCCTGCAGGAACAGCATCGGCACCTGCACGCCGAACAAATGCGCGCCGCGTTCGTCCGATGGTTTGCCGGCTGGATGCAACGGAAAGCCGAGGAATATCAGGCCGCGCACGCCGGATAACGGCGCGCTCGCCTGCGCCTGGGAAGTCATGCGTCCGCCGAAGGATTTGCCGCCCGCGAACAACGGCATGCCGGGAAGCTGCTGCGCTGCTTCCACTACTGCTGCGCGTACCGTGGCGTGGGCGAGCTTCGGCGTGTCGGGGCGCTTGGAGCCGCGCTCCATGTAAGGAAACTGGTAGCGCAAGGTCGCGATGCCACGTGCGGCGAGGCCTTGCGCGACCGCGGCCATGAACGGATGCGCCATGCCCGCACCGGCGCCATGCGCGAGCACGTAACACGCGCGCGCATCTGCCGGCGCCTGCAGCAGACCGGAGACGCGCTGCTCCGCATCGACATTGATCGTCAGGGATTTCGGCTTCGACATGGCGACACTGCCTACGCTGACGCGAGCCGCAGCAAGGTCTGTGCATATCCCGGCGCGGTCGGTTCATGCATGAAGTACACATGTACGTCCGTCCACGCCGTCGCCGCGATCCGCTTCGCCCATTGCGCAAGGTCGGCGTCCGAATATTCTTCCAGGCGCAGCCGCACATAACCCCAGGGAGCGGTTTCCACCAATGGCGGCGGCGCGTTGTCCGCGCGCTCGGACAGACACAGCGCAGCGCCGGCTTGCTTCAGGGCCGCGTATACCTCGTCATCGAACCAGCTGTCGTTGCGGAATTCGAACGCCGCGCGATGATCGGCCGGCAGCACGTGCAGGAACTCGCTCAGGCGTGGCAGATCCTTCTTCAGGAACGGTGGCAGCTGGAACAGCACCGGCCCGCGCTTTTCCCCCAGCGTTTCCAGGGTGCGATACAGATATGCGACCGAATCCGCCGCCGCGTCGGCTTTCAGGCGCGCCTCGTGGGTGATGCGCCGCGGCGCCTTGATCGCGAAGCGGAAAGCCGCCGGCGTGGCGGCAGCCCAGACCTCGAGCACCGTCGCCTTCGGCATCTGGTAGAAGGTATTGTTGATCTCGACCGTGGGCAGTCGCCCGGCATACCAGGCCAGCATGCCATCCGGCCTGATGGTTTCCGGGTAGAAGGATCCCTTCCACTCCTTGAAGGAATAGCCGCTCGCACCCGCCAACAATCGCACCGTCATGGTTCGAACCTGCGTTTTGAATCCACCTCACGGTCCGTTCACCCTGGATATCGAAGGGCGTCAGCGACGGCGCCGCGGGCCTTCATGCGTAATGTCCCGGCACGAATCCCGGCACGAATGGCCCGGTGATACGTTACGCCCAGCTTGAACGAATGCTATCCGGCAAACACCCATGGCGAAACTTACCCAATATTCCGCCAAGCGCCGTTTCGAAGCCACCCCCGAGCCGGCGCCGACCGTGCCCGAGGGCGGTTCCGGCCCGCTGCTGTTCGTCGTCCAGCAGCATTCCGCCCGTCAATTGCACTACGACTTCCGCCTCGAATGCGATGGCGTGCTGCTGTCCTGGGCGGTGCCGCGCGGGCCTTCGCTCGATCCGCACGACAAGCGCCTCGCGGTGTTCGTCGAGGACCATCCCTACGCCTACGCCTCGTTCGAAGGCGTGATCCCGCCGGGACAGTACGGCGCCGGCGAAGTGATCGTGTGGGACTGCGGCGTCTACAGTCCGGACGAAGGCGGTACCGCGTTCCACGATCGCGCCGAGGCCGAACGCCGCGTGCGCGAGGGCATTACGGCCGGCAAGCTCAGCATCCAGTTGCGTGGCGAGAAACTCAAGGGCTCGTTCGCACTGGTGCGCACGAAGGATGCGAAGACCTGGCTGCTGATCAAGCACAAGGACCGCTTCGTGACCGCGGCCGATGTCACCGCACAGAATCGTTCGGTGCTTTCCGGCGTCGCGGTGAAGGATCTCAAGGTCGTCCCCGTGCACCGGATGCCGGCCGCGCAGCTCGTCCCCACCGGCAAGCCTGCCGCAATGCCGCCTGCATTCGAGCCCATGCAGGCCGAGCCGGCCGACGCGCCGTTCAATCACGCGGACTGGATGTGGGAGCCCAAGCTCGACGGCTATCGCGTGCTCGCGTTCATCGACGCGCACGGCGTGCGCTTGCGCTCGCGACGTGGCCTGGAACTGGCCGGCATCTTTCCGCGACTCGCCGCGGAGCTGCGCGAGCAGGCCGTGCGCGGCATGATTTTGGATGGCGAGGTCGTCGCGTTCGAGGCGAGCGGAAGACCCTCGTTCAACGCACTTCAAAACCGTTTCCAGCTCAAGACCGAGCGCGAGATCACAGCCGCCGACAAGACGACACCCACGCTGTACTTCGCGTTCGACCTGCTGTATTTCGAAGGCATCGATCTGCGCCGGACCCCCTATCCCGATCGGCGGCGCTATCTCGCGCAATGCCTGCTGCCCTCGCCGATCGTGCAACTCGTGCACGCGGTGGAAGACGGCGAGGCGATGCACGCGGCAGCGCTCGCCAGCGGCTTCGAAGGCGTGATCGGCAAGCGCAAGGACAGCCGATACGAGGCCGGCAAGCGCTCGTCCGCGTGGGTGAAGGTCAAGCCGACGCACAGCGCCGAGTTCGTCATCGGCGGCTATACCCGGGGCAAGGGCTCGCGCGCGTCGCTCGGCTCGCTGCTGATCGGTTACTGGGAAAAGAAGACGCTGCGCTACGCCTCGCATGTGGGTTCCGGCTTCGACGACCGCACGCTCGCGCAGGTGAAGGCGCGGCTGGAACCGCTGCGGGCGCACAACTGCCCGTTCGTGGCAAAGCCCGAGGTCAATGGGCCAGTGACCTGGGTGAAACCGGCACTGGTCGCCGAAGTGAACTTCCAGAGCTGGACCGAGGACGGTTCGCTGCGCGCGCCGATTTTCCTGCGACTGCGCGACGACATCGATCCGAAAACCGTGCATCGTGTCGAGCCGACCGTAACTTCAAGCTCGTCGTCCCGGCGAACGCCGGGATCCAGTGTCTTTGCTTCAACGTCGCTGGATCCCGGCGTTCGCCGGGATGACGAGCGAAAGGAAAAGAACAGAACCCATTCCGGATCGCACGAGATCGACGCCGTCCTCACGCAACTCGAAAGCACGAGGAACGGCTTCGATCTCGCCGTCGACGCACAGCACATCCGCCTGACTCATCTGGACCGCATCTACTGGCCCGCTGACGACACGTTGCGACAACCGGCGCTGACCAAGCGCGATCTGCTGCGCTATCTCGCCCAGGTCTCGGCGCTGATGCTGCCGCATCTCGCCGACCGTCCGCTGACGATGATCCGCATGCCCGACGGCATCCACGGCCAGCGCTTCTTCCAGAAACACTGGACGCAGGAACGT
>JBIODY010000233.1:0-4251 GCA_044445505.1 Lysobacterales bacterium | reverse complement strand
GCTGTTGCTAGGTTCGCGCGTCCTGCGCTCACCAAGCAACCCGGCCCTCGGCTCCTGCCTCGGGCGTTCGTCACCGCACGCGATGCCCGATGGCATCGCGTAAGCGCGTCGACTCACCCACCGATCGCATACATCTCGACATGCTCGCGTCGCGCCGCGATCACTGTACTGCGAATCTCGCTGTAGCGATCGTCGCGCGCATTCCATACCGCGCGGATCAGGCCGGAAAGCTCTGCATCGCTGGCGCCGGCGCGCAACGAACCGCGCAGGTCGTGGCCGGTGTTCGCGAACAGGCAGGTGTACAGCTTGCCATCCGCGGACAGGCGCGCGCGCGTGCAGTCGCCGCAAAACGGTTCGCTGACCGAGCTGATGAAGCCGATCTCGCCGGCACCGTCCGCGAACCGGTAGCGCCGTGCGACCTCGCTGCCATAGTTCGCTGCGAGTTCGACCAGCGGCCAGCGCGCCGCGATGCGTCCGCGCAGCTCTGCACTCGGCACGACGAGGTCGCGGCGCCAATCGTTGCAGGTGCCGACGTCCATGTATTCGATGAAACGCACGATATGGCCGCTGCCACGAAAATGTTCGACGAGGTCGAGCACCTGACCATCGTTGCTGCCGCGCATCACGACGCAGTTGATCTTGATCGATGCGAATCCGGCGCGCTCGGCCGCGCTGATCGCATCCAGTACCGTCGCGATGTCGCCGCGGCCGCCGGACATCGCGCGGAACGTCGATGGATCCAGGGTGTCCACGCTCAGGGTCAGACGCTTCAGCCCGGCGTCGCGCAAGCCTTGTGCCTGCGCGGCAAGCAAGCTGCCATTGGTGGTCAGCGCGATGTCATCGATGCCGGGAACCGCGGCGAGCTTGCGCACCAGCACCGGCAGATCGCGGCGCAGCAGCGGTTCGCCCCCGGTCAGACGCAGCTTGTGCACGCCGAGGGTCGCGAACAGGGTGGCGAGGCGCTCGATCTCCTCGAAGCGCAGGCGCTCTGCCTTGCTGAGAAATTCATGGTCGCGCGGGTACTGTTCTTCCGGCATGCAGTAGGGGCAGCGGAAGTTGCAGCGGTCGACGACCGAGATGCGCAGGTCCGAGAGTGCCCGCCCGCGCATGTCGCGCGGCGGCGCGATATCGAGTTTGAGGGCAATCGCGGCACCCACTCAACTGCCCTCGACCAGGGCCGCGAAACGCGCGCGCGGCGCCGCCAGCGCGACCACCTCGCCGCGGCGCGCGACGCGAAAACCCCGCGCGCGCATCGCGTCCGCGTCGGCCTCGCTGGCGTAGTGATAGAGCATCAGCCGCCGGCGCAATTCAAGCGGATATTCGCGTTCCAGATCGTCCACACCGGTATGCGAGGGATTTCCCGCCAGCGCGCAATCGTGCGCGACGAGTTCGCCGCGCGCCGCATGCGCGCCGAGCATCTCCGGGATCGGCCGCGTGTCGCCGGTCCAGACCAGGCTGCCGGCCAGCGCGAGGCCGAAAGATGTGAGCGGCGCATGATGGCGGGTTGCGAACACGTCGAACCAGAGTCCTTCGCACCAGAAGCCGCGCGTGACCGGAACCAGCCGGAACGCATCCCAGAAGTTCGCGCCACCTTCGGCGAGTACCTCGGGGTAGTCGGCGACCCGCGCCTGCAACAGCGGCACCAGCGCGGCGTGTGCATACAGGCGCGTCGTCCCGCGTCGCTGCGCATCGAACCAGATCCTGTAGAAAAGTCGTTCGAGGCCGCCGACATGATCCAGGTGCGTATGGGTGATGTAGATCGCCTGCGGCGGAGCGTCGTAGTGCGCAAGATAGGCCACCAGCGCTTCGGGGCCGCAGTCGATCATCAGCAGCGGCGCGCCGTCCTGCTCGATCACGCCGCAGGCCGAGCCGAGCTCGGGCGATTGTGCGCCGCCGACGCCCAGGAAACGCAGGCCGAGACTCATCGCGACGCTCCGCGTGATCCGGACGCGGGCGGCACCGGCGACAAGCCGGCGTGATACGCGGCCAGCAACGGATGCCAGAACTGCGCATCGAAATCGGCGCGCCGTGTTGCGCCCAGCTTGTCGAGCGAACGACGCAGCCGCGCGAGATTGCCCTGCTGCCACGCCAGCGCCGGCTTGCGCACACGGCTGCGGTCGAAGTCGATCAGCCAGACCGTTCCGTCCGCATCGGCAAGGATGTTGTGCGCATTGAGGTCGGCGTGCCAGACGCCGGCGGCGTGGAAACGCGCAATCGCGCCACCGACAGCGCGCGCGAGCCGCACATCCAGGGTGCCGGCGGCCAGCCGCTCGGCCACGGTCCGGGCCCCGTCGATGCGCCGCGTCAGCAGATCGGCGTGATAGCGCAGGCCATCGCGTACGTAGCGCGCGGCGATCGGCGCCGGCACCGGCAGGCCGAGTCCGATCAGTTGCGCGAGCAGGCGGAATTCACGGAACGCCCGGGTGCGCGCGGCGCCGGTCCACAGATAGCGATCGGCACTCAGGCGCGCCACCACGCCGCCGCGGCGATAGTGGCGCAGCGCGCAGGCGCCGATCGGCGTATCGACGAAGGTCGCGCCACCCCGGCCGCCTGCCGCGGCCTGCGCCTTGCCGAGCGCGGCCCAGTGCGCGCGCTCGAACCAGCGTTCGTCCGGCGCGATGCCCAGCGCGGAATCGAATACGATCGCGCCGTTTGCCGTCAATTGAACTTGCGCCTCTATCATGCGTCTGCCCGACGGCCTGCAACAGAGCAAGGGGAAGAGGGATCGCGCCGGAATCGTGGTGCTGGGCGCCGGTCCGGAATGAGGCCCATGGCCGAAGCCATGGGTCGATTGAGGACCCAGCGCAGCGCCGCGAGACCAAGCGAGCTGCTTTCAATTCCTCTGTTGCTGGTCACTGGTTGCCTTTCCGCGTGGCGCCCCAAGCTTCGGCCACATTCCCTACAGATGGTAGCAAGCGCCGCATGGATCAAGCTGCAACGGACCCGCAACCCGCGTCGCTCTGCCTGTTGCGCACGTCCGCGATCGGTGATGTGACCCATATCGTGCCGCTGGTGCGCACGGTACAGCAGCACTGGCCGCACACGCGCCTGACCTGGCTGATCGGAGGTCTCGAACACAAGCTGGTCGGCGACCTGCCCGAGGTCGAGTTCATCGTGTTCGACAAGCACGCCGGGCGCGCCGGCTACCGCAGCGTGCGCGAGAAACTCGCCGGACGACGCTTCGACGCGCTGCTGCACATGCAGGTCGCGCTGCGCTCGAACCTGCTCAGCCTCGCCGTGAAGGCGCCGCTGCGCATCGGGTACGATCGCGCGCGCTCGAAGGACCTGCACGGTTTTTTCGTGAACTGCCGGATTCCCGCGCGCAGCGGCGACCATGTGCTCGACGCGATGGCAAGCTTCCTCGAACCGCTCGGACTCAAGCAAACCGCGGTGCGCTGGGATATCCCGATTCCGGCCGAGGCGCATGCGTTCGCGCAACGGCTCCTGCCCGGCGACGCGCCGACCTTGCTGGTGAGCCCGGTATCCAGCCACCGCCTGCGCAACTGGCGCCCCGAACGCTACGCCGCGGTCATGGATCACGCGGCGCTGACGCTCGGTTGGCGCATCGCGCTGTGCGGCGGCCCGAGCGCCTACGAGCGCGAATTCGGCGATGCGATCATGGCTGCGATGCGCACGCGCCCGCTCGATCTGATCGGCAAGGACACGCTGAAGCAACTGCTGGCCCTGCTGCAGCGCGCGACACTGGTGCTGTGCCCGGATTCGGGACCGATGCACATGGCGAACGCGGTCGGCACGCCGGTGCTCGGGTTGCACGCGGCGAGCAACCCGGCCCGCTCCGGACCGTATTCCGATCGCCAGTGGTGCGTCGACCGCTACGACGCGGCTGCACGCAAGTTCAGGAAGAAGCCGGCCGAGGCGCTGCCGTGGGGAACCAAGCTCGAACACCGCGGCGTGATGGATCTGATCGAGGTCGAAGACGTGATCGAACGGCTGGATGCGTTCGCCGATACGCGCAGCTCGCCCGCCGACACGCTTCAGCGGTAAGCCTGATACGACTTTTCTTCGACCAGCGTCGAGCCGAGCTTGGCGTTGATCGTGCGTTTGATCGCGGCGCGCTCGTCATTGCGGAAATACACCGAACGCGCGAGTTCGATGAACCCGGCGTCGAACGCCTGCGCGCGCTCCTTGTCGCGGATACGGTCCTCGATGTCCCACAGCGCCTCGTTGACCGCGCGCAAGGCCGCACGCTCGGTCGCGATGTCGATGCGCGAGGCGGCGTCGCCGGCCCAG
>JBIODY010000232.1:0-4284 GCA_044445505.1 Lysobacterales bacterium | reverse complement strand
GACCTACGACCACGATCCCGGTGTCAGCGTGAAACGTCAGGCGGAAGTCGGACTCCTGAAGCTGCTGCCGATCGAAGGGTTGCTCTGATGGTCCGCTGCGGTCCGGAACGCGCGCCCGAGCCGACGTTCCAGCGCCGCACAAACCGGATGCGCACACCCGCGCGCAACGCGGCTGCCGACAGGAAGTAGGTTCTTGAACAGGATACTGGCGACAACATTTCTTCTCGTCTTCCTTGCGATGCCCGCGTTTGCGCGCGACGACATCGAGCAGCAGAAGATCGAATACCTGATCGTGACGGTCGCCGACCTCAGGGACGCGACCTTCATCCGCAACGGCCAGGAATACGACGCGGAGCACGCCGCTGCCCACATGCGCCTGAAGCTCCGTTACGCCGGCGACCGGGTCAGGACCGCGCGGGACTTCATCGTCTGCTGCGGCACCGGTTCGTCGATCTCCGGCACGCCGTATTCGATCCGATTCCACGACGGCCGCAGCATCGAGTCGGCGACGTTCCTGCGCGGCAAACTCGTCGAATACGAGAAGAGAGCCGCCGGCGGCGGGCATTGAAGCCAACGACGCGCCTTTCATCGCCGGCAAAGTCGAGGATGTCGGGCAACCCCGGAAATCCTCGCCGCCTGTTCCCTTCGCGATTCAGCGCCCTCGCGTTGAACGCCGGGCGCCGTGAAGTCTCGCGATACGGTCGGCCGTTCGAGCCAGTTGGGCACGCAACGCGGGCGGTCCGATCACGATCACCTCATCGCCCAACCGCATCAATTCGCGGATGCCGAAATCGAAGGACTCGAGCGGCAACGTACAGCGCACCCACCCATTGCGATCGGGTTTGCCGGCGGTTTTTGCGGCGGCGCTCGTCACATGAGGACCGAGCAGCTCGAGCCGGTTCATGCCAGCCGGCGAAAGTCGCACCTCGGCTTGCTCGTGATAGACGCCCGCCTCGTAGTCGCGCACGGTTTTTTTCCAATGCACTGCCAGGTCAAAATCTTTGGGCCGCGTGAACCCCTCGTCGCACATCTCGGCGTCACGGATATTCGCCGCGCGGTAGGTGCGGATGGATTTTCCACTCTGCGCTACCAGGTACCAGATGCCGCCCTTGAGCACGAGGCCAAGCGGAGCAAGCTTGCGCGGGCGCGCATCCATTTCACCCGCGCGGCGATAGCGCAGCTTGAGCATGCGCTCGCTCCACGCGGCGCGGGCCAGTACGGGCAACGACGGCAGCTGATCGACGCCGTGAAACCAGGCTCCGGCATCCAGATGAAAGCGCGCAGCGATGCGTTCGGCGCCGGGCTGCAGGTTTGCCGGAAGTGCCGCCAGCAACTTGAGTCTCGCCGTGAACAGAACATCGGCAAGGCCCAATTGTGCAGCGGGACCGGGAAGGCCGGCGAGAAAAAGTGTTTCCGCTTCGGACTGGTTGAGGCCGGTGAGCAGCGTGCGGTAGCCGTCCCGCAAGCGGAAACCGCCGTTGCGCCCGCGCTCGGCATACACCGGAATGCCGGCCGCGCTCAGCTGATCGATGTCGCGATGGATCGTGCGTACGGCGACTTCGAATTCCGCCGCCAGCTGGCTTGCGCTCATGCGACCGCGCGTTTGCAGCAGCATCAGGATCGACAGGAGACGGCTCGCCAGCACTTTTTCACCTTATCAAAAATACATGACATCAGGTGACATATTTGGTGCGGCATGATAACGCGGACAACCGGAAAAGGACGATCACGTGAAAAGTCTCAGCGTCACGCTCGCCGCCGTCATGGTGGCCGCTGCAATGGGCTCAGGGGCTTCCGCATACGCTTCCCAGGACACCCCGAATCCCACGCAAGCCGCGAACCTGACTGGCTTGCACGATTTCGATTTTCTCGTCGGCGAATGGCGCAGCCATCATCGTAAATTGAAGGAACGTCTGGCCAACAGCCACGAATGGTTGGAGTTCGATGGGACGCTGAGCATGCGCAAGCTGATGGATGGCTGGGCCAACGTGGACGACAACGTATTCAGTCTGCCGGACGGCGCCTATCGCGGCGTCGGGCTGCGTTCGTACGATCCGAAAACCGGGCAATGGGCCATCTGGTGGCTCGACGGGCGCAATCCCTTCGGCGACCTCGATCCGCCGGTCAAAGGTCACTTCGAGAACGGCGTCGGCACGTTCTATTCGAACGATACGCTGAGAGGGAAACCGGTCCGCGTGCGGTATATCTGGTCGCACATCACGCCCACATCCGCGCAGTGGGACCAGGCCTATTCACCCGATGCCGGAAAGACGTGGGAAACGAATTGGCACATGGATTTTCGGAGGATCCCGTAAGCCTGGATAGCCCGTTTCCACACCGCAAGTCCGCAGCGTTCGCGGAGGCGTTTGTCTATGCCGTGCGAGGCATGGGTCGTCATCTCGGATCATGGGCCCACCAGGACTCGAACCTGGAACCAAGGGATTATGAGTCCCCTGCTCTGACCAATTGAGCTATAGGCCCGTCGCCCAATGCTAGCAGGGCGCCGGTCAGGCCATGCATACCGCTTCGACGTTGTTGCCGTCGGGATCGAGCAGGAAGCCGGCGTAGTAGGTCGGACTGTAGTCGGCGCGCAATCCCGGCGCACCGTTGTCGCGGCCTCCGGCGGCGGCTCCATCGTGATGGAAACGCTCGACAGCGGCGCGGGCGGCGGCGCGGAACGCGACGTGCGTGGCCGATTTCGTGACTGCCTTGTCGTGATAGAGCCATAGCGCCGGCGCATCCGCCGGACCGAAGCCGGCACTCGCGTCATCGCGAGAGCACAGAACATGGCCAAGGGGAGCCAGCGCGGCCTGATAGAAACGCACGCTGGCGTCGAGATTTTTCACATGCAAGCCGATATGGTCGTACATCGATTTCTCCGCTTTTGATTGGCTTGCAAAACCGGGCATCCTTCCCCGGTTTGCAAACAAACGGTCGCGGCAAAGCCGCGCCACCTTTGTCGCGGAACGGGCCACCGCGCCCGTCTTGCCAGGCACCTTAGCGGGCGCGGTCGCGTGTGGCTGTCGAAATCGTGCGCAGTTCGCGTGCGCTTGCCGGTCGGCCGCCTCGACGCAGTGCCGAGGGAGTGACGCCATACCGGGCGCGGAATGCGGCGGTGAAATGGCTCGGCGTGGCGAAGCCAAGCGTCATTGCGAGCCGGGTGAGCGGCTCGTCCGAGTCGAGCACCTTGCCGACGGCCTGCGCCAGTCGCGCGCGCAGCAGATACTGGTGGATCGATTCGCCGAACTCTTCGCGGAAGCTGCGCGCGAGATGGAACGGCGACGCGTGCACGTCCCGCGCGACACCCTCGAGAGTCCACGGCGCTTCGGGGTGTGCGGCCAACGCCACCGCCGTCGTGCATGCCTGTTCGCGCCGGCGTTGCCGAACACGCGGCCGGCGATCCTGCGTGCGCGGCATTCCCGGCCGCGCCTCGGCGAGCGCAGCCGCGCACAAGGCGAGCGAGCGCTCCTCGATTTCCAGTGCACCGCCCCGGCCGTCGCGCAGCCGCTGCCAGAGCAGGCGCTGTTGCAGCAGGGTCGCGGCCGCCAGTGCGGCATGGGTCGCGGGAAACGATGCCCGTGGCGCATCGGCGACAGACGGGTCGCGCTGCGCGATCAATTCGCGCAAGGTCCGATCGGACCACTCGAACACCAGGCACTCGTCGCCGCCACCGGCCGGATGGCTGACCCGATACGCCTCGTCCGCATCGAAGAACAAGGTTTGCCCGGCATGCGCCACGACCTCGGGGCCGCCCTCGTGATGCTTGACGAAAACGCCGTTGAGCGGAAATGCGAGCGCATTCACCTTGCTGTGTTCGACGCCGCCGCACGCGGTTTCGTGTGGTCGGCAGCACACGCGGCACACGCGCAGCAGTGCGCTTTCATGCAGCGGATGGCGGGCGAGCGACATGCGCCTACGATAGCCGGTTCGATGCGCGGATGCAGGTGCGCGCAAATGCGGGAAGCAGGTTTTTCCCGCCTGCCGATCTTCGCGGACCGAAGCGACCGGCAATCTGGCATCCTATGCGCGAACCGCCGCAGGCATGCCGACGCGATCGCGCGATGCATGTCGTGCACCGGTGTCCGCGGCGGAGGCCCCGAGTGTGCATAGCAGGTCATGCCTTCTTATCGTTTTGACCGATACGAGCTGGTTCCGGAATCGCGTCGGCTGATCCATGACGGGCTCGATGTGCCCGTCGGCCTGCGTGTATTCGACGTCATCACCTATCTGGTCGAGAACCGCGATCGCGCGATCGGGCGCGACGAGCTGATCGCGGCCGTGTGG
>JBIODY010000231.1:0-4291 GCA_044445505.1 Lysobacterales bacterium | reverse complement strand
GCTGGCGGCGGCGCTGGCACATCTGCGCGTGTACGAGGCGCATCGCATGCGGGATCTGCAAAAGCGGCCCTTTCGACAGGCCAAGTGATGCCTTGTTTTGCACAAGGGGCTTCAGCCGCGATGCCTTTCTCGGGGACAACAAACACGACGCGTCGCGGCTGAAGCCGCTCCTGCGAAAGGAATCGGCTACCACGGATCGAGGCGGCTCTTCCGCGGCATGTCGGCGCGCGCAGCATCGAGCCGATGTCGCGGCTGCACCGCGCTACGCGACTGGCTTGCCTGCAAGCGCCTCCCGCGCATGCTGCTTGACCGTCGCCAGCATCGCCGCGAGTCCGTTCGAGCGTGTCGGCGAAAGGTGCCTGGCGAGACCGATCGCCTCGATGAAACGCGGTTCGGTGATCAGGATTTCCTCGGCCGAGCGGCCCGAGTAAACGCGCAGCAGCAGCGCGATCAGACCGGACACGATCGACGAATCGCTGGTTGCCAGGAAATCCAGCCGATGCGCATCGCCGCCGGGCAGCAGCCACACCTGCGATTGGCAGCCGGTGACCTTGTGCGCGTCGGTTTTCGCCGATTGCGGAAACGGCGGCAGTTTGCGACCGAGGTCGATCAGGTACTGGTAACGCTCGGTCCAGTCGCCGAAGAACGCGAATTCCTCGGCGATCGCGGCTTGCGCCTGCTCGGCGTCTTCGGGCCTGGATTCAAGCGGCGCGTTCATCGGCGTTCACGGTCTTCCAGCGTGGGCCCTGCGCGGTGTCTTCGACGATGACGCCCATCGCGAGCAGTTGGTCGCGGATGCGGTCGGACTCGACGAAGTCGCGCATTTTCTTTGCGGCCGAACGGGCATCGACGAGACGCTGCACTTCCCCTGCGTCGAGCGCGCTGCCGGGCACGGCCTGCTTGAACCATGCTTCCGCATCCTGCTGCAGGATGCCGAGCAATGCGCCGCCGCCGAGCAGCGCGGCCTTGGCGTCGCGCTTCGCCGCGGGCGTGTCCGCCGCGCGCGCTACGTTGGCGAGTCGCGCCATGGCCGCGAATGCCTCGGGCGTGTTGAGATCGTCGAGCAGGGCCGCCTCGATGTCGGCGGGCACGGCGGGATCGCCCGCGGCGATCTCGATATCGGCGAGGTCGCGCAGCACGCCGTACCAGCCGTCCAGCGTCGCACGTGCCTGTTGCAGCGTGCTGTCGGACCAGTCCAGCGGTTGCCGGTAGTGCGCCTTCAGGAGCAGGAAACGCAGCACTTCCGGCGGGTGTTTCTCCAGCAGTTCGTGCAGCACCAGCACGTTGCCGAGCGATTTGGACATCTTGCGACCGTCGAACGTCAGCATGCCGTTGTGCAGCCAGTAGCGCGCGAACACCTTGCCGCCGTGCGCGCAGGTGCTCTGCGCGATCTCGTTCTCGTGATGCGGAAACATCAGGTCGTTGCCGCCGGCGTGGATGTCGATCGTCTCGCCGAGGTGCGCCTCGGCCATCGCCGAGCACTCGATATGCCAGCCCGGACGGCCGCGGCCCCATGGACTGTCCCAGCCCGGCAGATCCGGCGTCGACGGCTTCCACAGCACGAAATCGGCCGGGTTCTTCTTGTACGGCGCAACCTCGACGCGTGCGCCGGCGATCATGTCCTCGGTGGAACGGCCCGAGAGCCGTCCGTAGTCGGCATAGCTGCCGACGTCGAACAGCACGTGGCCCTCGGCTGCATAGGCGTGGCCGCTGGCGATCAGGCGCTCGCACATGGCGATGATTTCGCCGATATGCGCGGTCGCGTGCGGTGCGACATCGGGCGCGTCGGCGCCGAGCCGGCGCATGTCCTCGGCGTAGGCGCCAGCATAGCGCGTCGTGATCGCGTCGATCGGCACGCCGGCTTCCTTCGCGGCTGCGTTGATCTTGTCGTCGACGTCGGTGATGTTTCGCGCATAGACGACGTTCGGATAGATGCGCTTGAGCAGGCGCGCGAGCAGGCCGAAAACGACCGGCGGACGCGCGTTGCCGATATGCACGTAGTTGTAGACGGTCGGGCCGCAGACATACATCGTGATGCGGCGCGGATCGGCCGGCACGAAGTCTTCGGTGCGGCGGTTCAGGCTGTTGTGGAGTCGAAGTTGCATCGGAAAATCCTGCTCGGTCGAAGATCATAGCAGGCCGTTTGCACGCCCCCGGGCGCCGGCGAATTTATGAACCGGGATAATGGCTTAGTGCATGTTCAGCAGCCGGATGGTGTAATTCCTGCGAGTTGACCGCTCGGCCATGGCGCCTGAGGAGCGGCAGCGATCCAAGCCGGCATCGATCGGCGAGCGAAAACCCGATGGGTGGAGGCGAGATGAAAGTGTTGGTTTGGGCAGCATCCGCGCTGCTCCTGGCAGGAGTCCAGGCAGGTGCGCAGGAGCGCGGCAACGACTCCGACAACGTCAAAGTGGCCTGGGCGGACGTGCTCCGGGTCGACCCGGTCTACGACCAGGTGCAGACCAGTACGCCGCGTGAGATCTGCGACGACGTGCCGGTCGAGCGTCACGTCGACAACGGCAATCGCGCGGCCGGCACGGTGCTCGGCGCGATCGTCGGCGGTGTGCTCGGCAGCACGGTCGGCAAGGGTGATGGACGCAAGGCAGCGACGGTCGCCGGTGCGGTCGTCGGCGGCGCAGTCGGCAACAATGTCGCGCAGGGCGACGACCGCTACTACAGCGACAACGAACGGCGCTGCCATGTCGTGCAGGACGTCGCCGCGGAACGCCGCGTGGTTGCCTACGACGTGCAGTACCGCTATCGGGGCGATGTCTTCATGTCGCGCCTGAACTACGATCCGGGCGATCGCCTGCGCGTGCGCGTGAGCATCGAGCCGGCGGAGTGAGGGGTCGCAACGACGACCGGGTAATCCCGGTCGCTCGGGGCAAGCGATCCGGTTTCTGCGACGGCGCATATTGCGTGGCGGCAAATTTACCGGTAAGTTCCGCCGATCCTCTTTCAGCCGAACCGATGAACCAGATCCTCGTCCAGCCGCAGATCGTCACCAGCGCCCGCATGGCCGCCGGCATGACCTCGCGCGCGCGCCGACCGGAACTGGGCATTCCCGCCGGGTAGGCTGTCGCGCTTTTTTTCACAGGAATCGACGAAACCCGGCCTCTGCGCCGGGTTTTTTTTGGGAATTTACATGACGATCCGACACTTTCTGAATACCCAGGACTGGTCCCGCGCCGACCTCGACGCGTTGCTCGATCGCGCGCGCGCGTTCAAGCAATCGAAGGTCGGGCGCGATCTCGCCGGCAAATCGATCGCACTGCTGTTCTTCAACCCGTCGATGCGCACCCGCACGAGTTTCGAGCTGGGCGCGTTCCAGCTCGGCGGCCACGCGATCGTGCTGCAGCCCGGCAAGGATGCATGGCCGATCGAATTCGACGTCGGGGCGGTCATGGACGGTGACGCCGAGGAACATGTCGCCGAAGTCGCGCGCGTGCTGTCGCGCTATGTCGACCTGATCGGCGTGCGCGCATTCCCGAAGTTCCAGGACTGGGCGGTCGACCGCGAGGACCGGGCGATCCGCGCGTTCGCGGAATTCGCGAGCGTGCCGGTGATCAACATGGAGACGATCACCCATCCGTGCCAGGAACTGGCGCATATCCAGGCGCTGCAGGAGCACTTCGGCACCACCGATCTGCGTGGCAGGAAATACGTGCTGACCTGGGTCTGGCACCCGCGGCCCTTGAACACCGCCGTCGCGAACTCCGCGCTGCAGATTGCGACGCGCTACGGCATGGACGTGACCCTGCTGTGTCCGACGCCGGACTACCTGCTCGATTCGCGCTACATGGACTTCGCGCGGCGGAACGCCGCCGCGAACGGCGGCTCGCTGAGCATCAGCCACGCCCCGCAGAGCGCGTACCGCGGCGCGCACGTCGTCTACGCGAAGAGCTGGGGTGCGTTGCCATATTTCGGGCGCTGGGCCGACGAGAAACCGATCCGCGATGCGCACAAACACTTCATCGTCGACGAGGCGAAGATGGCGCTTACGGACAACGCGGTGTTCAGCCACTGCCTGCCGCTGCGCCGCAACGTCAAGGCGACCGATGCAGTCATGGATTCGCCCGCGTGCATCGCGATCGACGAAGCCGGGAACCGCCTGCACGTGCAGAAGGCGATCATGGCTGCGCTGGTGTCGTAGGGTGGGCTTCAGCCCACCAAACCCATTCCACAATCACGGTGGGCCAAGGCCCACCCTGCGAGAGTCGAAATGAGCAAACCCATCGTGCTCGCGTTTTCCGGCGGTCTCGACACCAGCTTCTGCGTGCCCTATCTCAAG
>JBIODY010000230.1:0-4363 GCA_044445505.1 Lysobacterales bacterium | reverse complement strand
CACGCCGAGTGCGGCGATCTGCGCGATCGCCAGATCAATGAAGATGATTCCGCGCGCAAGCACCTGCTTGCCGAGCGGCACATGCGTGGACAGGACGATGATGCCGGCGGCGCAGGCCGGGCCGAGGATGCGGATGTCGAGGCCTTCGAAAGTCACTTGAGCACCGCCAGCAGTTTGTCGATCGTCGAATCGTAGAGGCCGAACAGGTCCTTGGCTTCGGCATCGCCGCCGACCGTGAACGGCAGGCTTACCGCCGGCACGCCGGTACGCTCGGACAGCCACTGGCTGGCTTTCGGATCCTGGTACGCGGCGCGCACGATCGCCAGCGTGTTCGAACTCTTGGTGGTATCGATGAGCGTGGCCATGTGCGCACTGGTCGGCGGCACGCCGGGCTTGGGTTCGAGCGAACCGATCTCGTGCATGCCGAGCCAGTTCGTGAGGTAGATCCAGGCGTTGTGGTGGACGACGATGTTGCGGCCTTTCAGCGGCGCGGCTTTCGCAGTCCAGCGCGCGATCGCAGCGTTCCAGCGCGTGGAGAAATCGTCGAAGCGCTGCTGGTAGAGCGCCGCGTTGGCCGGATCGAGCTGGGCAAGGCGCGCGGCGAGCGCCTTGGCGATCGTCAGCATGCGGTGCGGATCCATCTGCACGTGCGGATTGCCTTCCGGATGCACATCGCCATTGGCGCGATCGAGCTGGGTCGGCTTTTCCAGGGTCACGATCTGACTCGCGGCCATGAACGAACCCGGGCCCGAAGCGACCTTCTGGTTGCCCGACTGCTGGATCAGCATCGGCAGCCAGCCGACTTCGAGTTCCGCGCCGTCGCACACGGTTAGGTCGGCGCGACGCAGTTTCGCGATCAGGCTCGGCTTGGCCTCGATCTGGTGCACGTCCTGCAGAGCGCTCGTCGCAACCTCGACATCGACCTTGTCGCCCGCGAGCTCCTTCACCAGCGAACCCCATTCGGGCTCGCACGCGAACACCTGCAGTTTCGCCTGCGCCTGGGTGGACATGGCGCCGACGGCGGCGAGCAGCGTGGCCATCAAGAATTTGTTCATCGGATTTTCCTTTGCATCAGAATGCGTGTGCGCCGTGCGCGCCGAGTGCGACCTGATACTGCAGGGTCAGGATGTTGTCGACGTCGAACGGGTTGGGGACATCGCGGCTGTATTGCAGCCGCAGCAGGCTGAACTCGCTGTTGAGCCAGGACAGTTCGACGCTGTTGCGCGAGGGGTCGAACGCGCTCGCGTACGGACCGGTGCGGTCGGCCCACAGCTTGTCGTAGCGATAGCCCGCTTCCCAGGTGCGGTTGATGCGGTACACCGCTTCGAGATAGCCGCCGCGGCGCTGGCCGTTCCACACCTGGTCGAATGCGGACTGGCCGAGCTGGAGTTCCGGCGGAGCGGCGTACAGGCCATTGCGGTCGTCGACGAAGTATTCGCTGCGCAGAGTGACGCCGCCGTCCTTGAGGTTGCCGTTCGGCGCCCACTTCAACGTGCCGTCGGCAAGATAGAGCTTGTTGTCGCCGCTGAAACCATCCTCGGCGCCCCTGGCCTTCGAGTGCAGCGTCGACAGTCCCGCCAGCCACGACGTGTCGTCGCCGATATCGCCGCCGGCATGCACGAATCCGGTGTAGACGCCGACGCCACTGTGGGCGGCACCGCCGCTCGGAAAATTGTTCCCGGCGAACGCTTCGGCGCCGAACTCGAGGAAGATCGGGGTCGGCGCGAGCCAGTGCACCTGCACGCCGTCGTCGCCGTACTGGCTGCCGAGGAAGGCCTGGTATGCGAGTGGACGATCGTAGAAATTGTCGGTGTGCGCGTGGTGGCTGTTCAGATAGCCGATGTCGGAAAAGAAGCGTCCCGCACGCACGCCGAAGCCGTTCGGCAATCCGGTGGTTTCGATGAATGCGTTCTCCACGCCGATGTGGTCCTGACCCTTGTCGTTCTGCGCAGTCAGGATCAACTGGCCGTAGAACTTCTCGTCGATGTTCGCGGACAAGGCGATTTCGCTCTCGGCGATCGACAAGCCCTGCGCCGGCGGTCCGGAACTTCCGCCGGCCGCGAAACCGGCGCGGTAGTATTTTTTCGGATCGAGCGAGCCGTGCGCGTACGCGCCGTTGAGGATCACGCTCATCGCCGGATTGAACGCATTGCCGTTGGCGCCGGCGGGGGCGGCCTGCGGTGCTGCGGCGACGGATTCGACCGGCGCGGTTTGCGCGGTTGCGCTGGCGGTGTCCTGGCGGGCCTTGATCGCGTCGATTTCCGCACGCGTCGCCTGCAGCGCGGCGAGCGCGTCGGCCGCCTGCTTCTGCATCGTGGCTGCATTCGCTTCGAGCGCCTTGATGCGCGCTTCCAGTTGCTGGATTTTCGTTTTCGCGGGCGTTGTCTTCGCGGGCAAATCCGCAGCAAACGCGGGCGCGGCAAGCGCGACCGCTACGCACGCAGTCAGCAGGGACGTTCGCATCGTTGGATACCAGGCAGGGCAGCGCCGATCGCGCTGTTCGCTATAATATAACATTCTATCCGGCTCGTGCAGCCCGACCGACCGGCTTTGTGGCGGGATCGGCGAAATCGCATCGGGTACATCGTTGCACAGGGTTGAGCAGGTCGGGTGGCAGGTCTAAGCTGCCTGCATGAGTCGTCGCAGTAGCCATCTCGCGCGTTCGCCGCAGCTTCGCGTACTGGCGTGCCTCGCGTGGCTGTTGCTGGTGATCGTGCCGGCCTACAGCATGCCGCCGGCAGTGCCGATCGGCATGCATCACGCCGCGAATGCCGCGCCTGCCGATCACTGCCACCCTTCACTGGTGGTCAAGAAGGCCTGCTGCGACTCGCACGACACCTGCTGCGCGGGTTACGCCTGCAGTTGCACGAGCGTGTTCAACGCGGCATTGGCCATGCCGCTCACCTGTGGATTCGCGTTCACGCCTATCACGTCCGAGCCTGAGGCGTCACGCGCCGCGAATGTGCCCGGTTCCGAGTTCCCGCCACCGTTGCGACCACCGGCCGCCTGATGCGCTCGCCCTGACTCTGTGCGGTTGTGACCCCGGCACATTGCCGGCGCCGCATCGCAATGCGGCCGCAATCGATTCCGGCGCTGCCGGATTCCTGTCTGGAGATGCATCGTGAAACCTGCTCGACCATCGGAGCCGGCGCTCTGTCTGCCGCGGCGCCGCTTCGTCCAGGGTCTGGCGGTCGGCGGCTCGCTCGCCGGCCTTGGCCTGCTGCGTCCATCGTCCGCGTGGGCATTGCCGGGAGCGGCTCAATCGGCCGTGCTCGATGGCACCGACTTCGCACTCGAGATCGCCGAAACGCCGGTCAATTTCACCGGCACGACGCGGCCCGCGGTCACGGTCAACGGCAGCCTTCCCGGTCCGATCCTGCGCTGGAAAGAAGGCACCACGGTCACATTGCGCGTGACCAACAAATTGCATACACCGACCTCGATCCACTGGCACGGGATCATCGTGCCGTTCCGGATGGACGGCGTGCCGGGGATCAGTTTCGACGGCATCGCGCCCGGACAGACGTTCGTGTATCGGTTTCCGGTCCGCCAGAGCGGCACCTACTGGTATCACTCGCACAACCGGTTCCAGGAACAAGTCGGCCACTACGGCGCGCTGGTGATCGAGCCGGCCGGGTCGGAGCGCAATCGGACCGATCGCGACTACGTGGTCATGCTGAACGACTGGACCGACGAGGATCCCGAACGCATCTACGCCAGGCTCAGGAAGCAGAGCGACTACTACAACTACGCCAAGCCGACCGCCGGCGATTTCCTGCGCGACGTCACTCGCCACGGCCTCGACCAGGCGCTGGCGATGCGCAGGATGTGGAACCGGATGCGCATGAACCCGACCGATCTCAGCGACGTATCGGGCCACACCTATACCTACCTGATGAACGGCACGACGCCGGCCGGCAACTGGAACGGTTTGTTCCGACCTGGCGAGAAGATCCGCCTGCGTTTCATCAACGGCTCGTCGTCGACGATCTTCGACGTGCGCATTCCGGGCCTCAGGATGAGCGTGGTCTCGGCCGATGGCCAGGACGTCGAGCCGATCGCGGTCGACGAATTCCGCATCTCGGTTGCCGAGACCTACGACGTGATCGTCGAACCGCTGGAGGAACGCGCCTACACGCTGTTCGCGCAGGCGATCGATCGCAGCGGCTACGCGCGCGGCACGCTCGCGCCGCGCCCCGGCATGGAAGCAGAGGTTCCGGCGCTGGACAAGCGCGTCTGGCTCGGCGTGCAGGACATGATGGGCGCGATGACGATGGGCGACATGGATGGGGTCGGAGGTGCTTCATGCACAGAAATCGGGGCTGAGGCCCCTCCCACAACAGCCGCACGCCGGACACAGCAT
>JBIODY010000229.1:0-4368 GCA_044445505.1 Lysobacterales bacterium | reverse complement strand
TGGTCGGGGTTTCCTACGGCACGCGCGTCGCGCAGCAGTATCTGCGCCGCTATCCGGATGCAGTGCGCAGCGTCGTGCTCGATAGCGCGGTGCCGAACGAACTCGTGCTCGGCGCCGAGTTCTCGATCGACCTCGACGCGGCGCTCAAGGCGCAATTCGCCGCGTGCGCACGCACGCCGGCCTGCGCGACCGCGTTCGGCGATCCGTACGCGAGCCTGTACCGCCTGCGCGATGCGTTGCGTGCGAACGCGCCGACCGTCGCGTTTCGCGAGCCGCGCAGCAACCAGCCGGCCAGCAAGCCGCTCGATGCATTCAAGCTGGCCAGCGTGGTGCGCCTGTTCGCGTATTCGACCGAAACCAGTGCGCTGCTGCCGCTCGCGATCGACCGCGCATTGAAGGGCGACTACGCGCCGCTGCTCGGCCAGGCCGATCTGCTCACCGAAAGTCTCGCCGACCTCAGCGGCAACGGCATGCAGCTGTCGGTGATCTGCGCCGAAGACGCGGACCTGCTGACCGATCGTCCCGAGGACGCGTCGCTGCTGCTCGGCAACGCGCTGATCCAGGTCTGGCGCGAGCAATGCGCGATCTGGCCGCGCGGATCGCGGCCGGCCGATTTCCATGCGCCGATCGCCAGCGACAAGCCGGTGCTGATCCTGTCCGGCGAGTTCGACCCGGTCACGCCGCCGCGTTACGCGCAGGCGATTGCCAAGGGCCTGCCGAACGCGCGCGTGCTGATCGCCAGGGGCCAGGGCCACAGTGTCATGAGTCGCGGCTGCTTTCCGAAGCTGGTCGCACGCTTCGTGGACCAGCTCGATCCGAAGGGCCTCGATGCCGCTTGCGTTGCCGACTTCGGACCGACCCCTGCCTTCGTCACTTTCAATGGAGCCGCGCCATGACGGCCGCGGCAAGCCTCGGGAGGGCGCGCCAGGGAGGGCGCGACGCGCGGCCGGCACGGCCGCGTCGGAGCCGCGTCCGGACCTGTGCCGGACGTGGCGAGAACGAAAGAATCCAGGATGGATTCTTTCGTTCCATCAGGAGACGACACGGAGCCGCGCCATGATCGAAGTCAGGGATCTGCACAAGGCGTTCGGCGCCGTGAAGGCGGTCGACGGTGTCTCGTTCACCGCTCGCGACGGCGAGATCACCGGCCTGCTCGGACCGAACGGCGCCGGCAAGACGACCACCCTGCGCATGCTCTACACGCTGATGAAGCCGGATGCGGGCCAGGTGCTCGTCGACGGCATGGACGCCGCCGCCGACGCGCTTGCCGTGCGTCGCCACCTCGGCGTGCTGCCGGATGCGCGCGGCCTGTACAAGCGGCTCAGCGCGCGCGAGAACATCGACTACTTCGCGCGCCTGCAGGGCCTCGACGCAGCGACGCGGCGCCGGCGCATCGATGCGTTGATCGCGGCACTCGACATGGCCGACATCGCCGAACGCCGCACCGAGGGCTTCTCCCAGGGCCAGCGTGTCAAGACCGCGATCGCGCGCGCGCTCGTGCATGACCCCGGCAACGTGCTTCTCGACGAACCGACCAACGGCCTCGACGTGATGGCGACGCGCGCGATGCGTACGTTCATGCTCAAGCTGAAACACGAAGGCCGCTGCGTACTTTTCTCCAGCCATATCATGCAGGAGGTCGGTGCGCTGTGCGACCGCATCGTGGTGATCGCACGCGGCCGCGTGGTCGCCGACGAATCGCCGGAAGCCCTGCGTGCGCAGACCGGCACGGCGACGCTGGAAGACGCGTTCGTGAAGATCATCGGTTCCGAAGAAGGGCTCGCCGCATGACTTGCCCTGAAGCCCTCCCCTACAAGGGGGGATGGTGTAGAACCCCGGCGTCCCCGCAAACACCATCCCTTTCCCGGCCCACCCTTGAGAGCGGGAAAAGAGAGAAGCCATGAAACCCGCCTTCACCGTATTTTCGAAGGAAATCCGCGAGAACCTGCGCGACCGCCGCACCCTGATCAATACCCTGCTGACCGGTCCGCTGCTGGCGCCGTTGATCTTCGTGCTGATCATCAATGGCGCGGTCACCCGCGAGTTCGACAAGGCCGAGCAACCGCTGCCGGTGCCGGTGATCGGCGCCGCGAACGCGCCGAACCTGATCGCGGCGCTGAAGCAGGATGGCGTCGTCATCAAGGACGCCCCGGCGAATCCCGAGCGTGCAGTGCGCGACGGCGATATCGATCTCGCGCTGCGCATCTTGCCGGACTATGCCGATTCGTGGCGCAAGGGCGAGTCGGCGCAGGTCGAGCTGATCCACGACCAGTCGCAGCGCGACGCGCAGGGCCCGGTCGCGCGCCTCCAGGGCATGCTCGAAAGTTACGCGCAACGCACCGGCGCGCTGCGCCTGATCGCACGCGGGATTTCGCCCGCGGTGATCCGGCCGCTGGTGGTCGCCGCGCGCGACCAGTCGACCGCGCAGGCACGCAGCGGCACGCTGTTCGGCATGCTGCCGTATTTCTTCATACTCGGCGTGTTCGTCGGCGGCATGGCGCTGGCGATCGACACCACCGCCGGCGAACGCGAGCGCCAGTCGCTGGAGCCGCTGCTGGTCAATCCGGTCGGGCGCGGCGCGATCCTGATCGGCAAGCTCGGCGCGACCTGCGCGTTCGCGCTGACCACCCTGCTGCTCAGCATCGTCGCGTTCTCGATCGCCGGCCAGTTCCTGCCGGTCGAGAAGCTCGGCATGCGCCTCGAGATCGGCGTGCGCTTCGCGCTGGTCACGCTGTTCGTGATGCTGCCGCTGGTATTCGTGCTGGCGACCCTGCAGACGCTCGCCGCCGCGTTCGCGAAGAGCTTCCGCGAGGCGCAGACCTACCTGTCGCTGCTGATGTTCGTGCCGGTGATCCCGACCCTGCTGCTGACCGTGTTCCCGCAGAAGACGCAGAGCTGGATGTACGCGGTGCCGCTGATGGGCCAGCACGTCGCGATAACGCGCCTGCTGCGCGGCGACGCGATCGCGCCGTTCCAGCTCGGCCTGTGCTTCGCTTGCACGGCGCTGGCGGCGCTCGTCGTCTATCTCGTCACCGCGCAGATCTACCGCAGCGAGCGGCTCGCGATTTCGGCGTGATGGGAACGGGAGACGGGAGACGTTGCTCCCTACGCTCGCTGCAACGACACGCGCGGCGCGTCTCTCGTGTCCTCAAAACAATTCCCCCTGCGGCGTCGCCACACGCGGCGGCGCAAATTGCGAACAATCGAGCGCGAGATCGCGCACATGGTTGATGCCGTTCCTGCGGCAGGCCAGCGCGAAACGCTGCCGGATCAGCTCCGCGAACTCGCCCTCTCCGCGCATGCGCGAGCCGAAACGCGCGTCATTGTCCTTGCCGCCGCGCATCTGGCGGATCAGGCTCATCACGTGTTCGGCGCGCTCGGGCACGTTGAGGTCCAGCCATTCGCGGAACAGGTCCTTGAGTTCATACGGCAGGCGCAGCACCGTGTATCCCGCGCGCGTCGCGCCGGCCGCTGCCGCTTTTTCGAGAATCTGCTCCAGATAGCGGTCGGTCACCATCGGAATGATCGGCGCGACCATGACTCCGCACGGCACGCCGGCCGTATTGAGATTCGCGACCGTCTGCAGACGCCGGTGCGGCGCGCTGGCACGCGGTTCCAGCGTGCTGGCGAGGCGGTTGTCCAGCGAAGTCACCGACACGAACGCGTGCACGAGTTTCGCGCGCGCCATCGGCACCAGCAGATCCAGGTCGCGCTCGATCAATGCGTTCTTGGTGATGACCGTGCACGGATGCGCGCATTCGGCGAGCACTTCGAGCACGCTGCGCGTGATCCGGTAGCGGCGTTCGATCGGTTGATACGGATCGGTGTTCGCGCCGAGGTTGATCGGTGAACACACATAGCTGCGCCTTGCCAGTTCCGCGCGCAGCAGTTCGGCCGCGTTCGTCTTCGCGAACAGTTTGGTCTCGAAATCGATGCCTGCGGAGAGATTCAGGTAGGCGTGCGACGGCCGCGCGTAGCAGTACACGCAGCCGTGCTCGCAACCCTTGTACGGATTGATCGACTGTTCGAAACGGATGTCCGGCGAATCGTTGCGGCTGATGATCGAACGCGCGCGTTGTTCGGTCACGATCGTCGGCGGGCGCGGCGCGCCGGCCTCCTCGCGATACCAGCCATCGTCCTCGCGCGTCCTGCCGATCGTCTCGAAACGGCCTTCCGGATTCGACGCGGCGCCGCGTCCCTTGATGCGGGTCGGCACATCGAGGCGTTGCGGGTCGACGGGCGGGCGCTCGGACTTCATGGCGTGGACGCTGCGCGCGCTCGGTCTCAAGGTTTGCGATACCGGTACGGACGCGACGCGGGATGCATCCGCGCACGGCGTGATCCGGTCCTGGTATGGATCGCATTCCC
>JBIODY010000228.1:0-4371 GCA_044445505.1 Lysobacterales bacterium | reverse complement strand
TGCGGCGAGACGCTGCATCGCCGCGCTGTCGAGACCGTCCGCATCGAGCACGACCGCAACCGGATTGCCATAGCCGGCACGCGCCGTGAACACGTCGATCTGGGCGAAGCGGCGGGTGCTCATGGGGGCACGGAATCCTGGCGAGGGGAGTGCGGCCGGACAAGCGGCCGATCATGCCCGAGTCGTGCGGGTTCGTCTGCAGGCGCGGAAGTGCGCAGGTCGCAATCGCGCAGTCGCCGCAAAGCGGCGCGGCCGGCCGGCATGACTCCCGGCATGCGCATCGCGCCACGATCCGCGCGTCAATCGTTCACCGTCTTTCCCGGGGCATGCCCATGTCCGCGCAATCCGGTTGTCCGCGTGTGGTGTCGGTATTGTTCGCGTTCGTCGCCCCGATAGCGTGGGCCGCGCCGGCGACGACCGCGCAGACCCAGGCCGAGCTCGTGAACCTCACCCGGGAATTGATGGATGCGCTTCCGGGCGGAAACGCCGCAGCGTGGCAGCGCATCCTC
This sequence comes from Lysobacterales bacterium, assembly GCA_044445505.1. Taxonomy (GTDB): domain Bacteria; phylum Pseudomonadota; class Gammaproteobacteria; order Xanthomonadales; family Rhodanobacteraceae; genus Dokdonella_A. The sequence goes on along the minus strand of JBIODY010000228.1, from coordinate 3,862 downwards.
GCCGACGATGCATTGATCGTCGACGAGTTCGGCCGGCGCCAGAACAAGGCGGAGATCGTCAAGGACATCCACCCGTTTCCGGGCGGTTTTTCGGGCAGCATCGAGATCCGTGACCCGCAGTTGCGCCTGCACGGCGACACCGCGGTGCTGCAGGGCGAGGAGTACGAGCAGGAGACCGTTTTCGGACAGCAACTCGTCGTGCGCTACATCTTCAGCAACACGTTCGTGCGCCGCGACGGTGCCTGGAAATTGCTGGCGGCGATCGACGTGACCTTGCCGACGCCACCGCCGGCGCTCGTCGTCGACGACCTGCGCCTGGACGATTATCCCGGTGTCTATCGTTACGGTCCGGGACGCGCATTCACGCTCGCGATCGATGCCGGCGCGCTGTTCTACACGACCAGGGCTGGCAGCAAGCGCACCCGGCTCGATGTGGTCGCCAGGGACGTCTTCATGGACGACGGCGACGAGAGGAACCTGCTGATCTTCCGTCGCGGTGGGAATGGGCGCGTGGTCGAATTGATCGAGCGGCGCAAGTTCAACGACCTGCACCTGAAGCGCGAAAACTCCGCCGTGGCGCATTAGTGCAGTGCTGCATTTTGTGAATTCGGTTCACTGACGACGAAAAGCGCCCCCATCCGCCTTCCCTTAGCCGCCGGAGGGCGGCTTCGACCTTCCCCCGTTGCGAATGGGAAGGGGAAAACGCGCGATCCTTGCCGTCCTTCCCCCGCGCCGCGGGGGAAGGACGAAGCCGCCCTCAGGCGGCTGAGGAAGGGTGGAAAAGGGCGCTCTTGTTCGGGGCTGACGATAAGCTTCACTGGGCGGGTGCCCGTAAAATGCCTGCGCGGCGCCTCCGGCGCGGCCCCTCGTTGCGTTTTGCTGCGTTGCACGAAAGAATGCTGCGCTGCCTGCACAACGCACCGAGGACGAGCCTTGAGTTCCCCCCACGCGAGCGCGCCGCGGTCCGACGCGCCGACTCCTGCCACGCCAGATTCTGCCAGGCACGATTCGGCCAGGCCCGATGCTGCCAGGCCCGACTCTGCCAAGCCTGATTCTGTCAGGCCCTGGATCGTCGCCAAGTTCGGCGGCACCAGCGTCTCCACGCGCGCGCGCTGGGAGACGATCGCGCGCATCGTCGCGGAGCATCATGCGCGCGGTCGCAATGTGCTGATCGTGGTCTCGGCCTTGTCCGGCATCACCGACCTGCTGAAGAAGATCGCCGAGGCGCGCAGCGACGAGGTGCATCGCCGCGAGGCGCAGGTCGGCATCGTCGCCTGTCATCACGCGTTGTTCCACGCCATGCAATTGCCGGTGCGCAACGCGCTCGATGGCTGGCTGGCGCGGCTGGATCAGTTGATCGCCGATCCGCGCCGCATGCAGGGCGCGCTGGCATGGCAGGCCGAGGTGTATGCGCTGGGCGAACTGATGTCGAGCACGCTTGGCGCGGCGTTTCTCGGGCAACTCGGACTCGCCACAAACTGGCTGGATGCGCGCGCGCACCTGCGCAGCGTGGCATTGGCGAACCAGAACGCGTGGGCGCATTACCTGTCGGCGAATGTGCCGGCGGTGCCTGACCCCGCATTCGCGAGCGCGCTCGATGCACGCGGCGAGGTATTCATCACCCAGGGCTTCGTCGCCAGCAACGATCGCGGCGAGACCGTGCTGCTCGGCCGCGGCGGTTCGGACACCTCGGCCGGCTATTTCGGCGCGATGCTGAAAGCGGAACAGGTGGAAATCTGGACCGATGTGCCGGGCATGTTCAGCGCGAACCCGCGCATCGTGCCCGAGGCGCGCCTGCTCGCGCGGCTCGACTACGAGGAGGCCCAGGAGATCGCGACCACCGGCGCCAGGGTGCTGCATCCGCGCTCGCTCGGGCCGCTGCGCCGCGCCGGCGTGCCGCTGCTGATCAGGGATACCAATCGCCCGCATCTGGCCGGCACCGAGATCCGCGCCGGAGCGGCCGATGCGGCGCCATGCGTGAAGGCGATCAGCGCGCGCAAGGGCGTCACCCTGGTGTCGATGGAGACGGTCGGCATGTGGCAGCAGGTCGGCTTCCTCGCCGACGTGTTCGGCGAGTTCAAGCGTCACGGCCTGTCGGTGGACCTGATCGGTTCGGCCGAGACCAACGTGACCGTGTCGCTGGACCCCAGCGAGAACCTGGTCAATTCCGACGTGCTCTCCGCGCTCGCTGCGGATCTCGCGAAGATCTGCCGGGTCAAGGTCATCGCGCCGTGCGCGGCGATCACCCTGGTCGGGCGCGGCATGCGTTCGCAGTTGCATCGGCTGTCGACGGTGCTCGCCGAGTTCGGCACGCTCGACGTGCACCTGATCAGCCAGTCCTCGAACAATCTCAATCTCACCTTCGTGGTCGACGAGGCGCTGGTCGATGATCTGATCCCGCGCCTGCATGCGCTGCTGATCCGTGCCGATGCGTTGCGCGTCGAGGATGGCGCGGTATTCGGGCCGAGCTGGCGCCAGCTCGCCGACGAGGCGACGAATCCTGCCGCTGAGCAATGGTGGCGGCGCGAGCGCGCAAGCCTGTTGCGCCTGGCAGCCGAGGCGACGCCGCGGTACGTCTATTCGCTCGATCAGGTTCGTGCGCAGGCGCGTGCACTGTGTGCGCTCGGTGCGGTCGACCGCTGGCACTATGCATTGAAGGCGAACCCCCACCCCGCGATCCTGCGCGCGCTGCACGAGGAAGGCTTCGCGTTCGAGTGCGTGTCGTTCGCCGAAGTCGAAGCGGTCCGCGCGGCGCTGCCGGCATTGCCCGCGGAGCGCATCCTGTTCACGCCGAACTTCGCGCCGCGTGAAGAATACGCGGCCGCGCTGGCGACAGGCGCGCGCGTGACCCTGGATGCGCTGCACCCGCTCGCGCACTGGGGCCAACTGTTTTCGAACCGCGAGATCCATCTGCGCGTCGACCTCGGGGCCGGGCGCGGTCATCACGACAAGGTCAAGACCGGCGGCGCGACCTCGAAATTCGGCCTCGCGCTGAATCAGGTCGAGGAATTTCGCGCCCTGGCGCGCCGGCACGGCGCCCGCATCGGCGGTCTGCACGCGCACCTCGGCTCAGGCATCCTCGACGCCGCGCACTGGCGTTCGGTGTACGCACAGCTCGCCAGTCTCGCCGAGGATTTCCGTCGCATCGAATCGCTCGACATCGGCGGCGGTCTCGGCGTGCCTTCGCGGACGGACGAGGTGCCGCTCGATCTCGACGCGCTCGGCGACGCGCTCGCCGAGGTCAAGCGTGCCTATCCGCAATTCGCGTTGTGGATGGAGCCGGGGCGTTACCTCGTCGCCGAGGCCGGGGTGCTGCTCGCGCGCGTGACCCAGACCAAGCGCAAGGGAATCGTGCACTACGTCGGCATCGACGCAGGCATGAATTCGCTGATTCGCCCGGCGCTGTACGAGGCCTGGCACGAGATCGTCAACCTGACCCGCCTCGACGAACCGCCCGCTGCGATGGTTCAGGTCGTCGGCCCGATCTGCGAGAGCGGCGACGTGCTCGGCAGCAACCGCCGTCTGCCCGAATCGCGCGAAGGAGATGTGCTGTTGATCGCGCAGGCCGGTGCGTACGGCGCGGTGATGGCATCGCATTACAACCTGCGCGAGCCGGCGCAGGAGGTCGTGCTGCCGCCCCCTCACCTCGACCCTCTCCCCGACGGGGAGAGGGAGAGAGACGGGGAGCGCGCGTGAGCCCGTTGAACGATCCGCGCAAGGCGCGCGCATTCCGCTTCATCCGCCACGGCTACGCCGACAGCGTCGCGTCGCTCGTCTACGCGTTCGACGACGGCCCCGAACTCGTCGAGCGCATCGTGTTTCCGGACGCGCCGGCGTTGCTGCCGGAGCGCGCTGCCGCTTT
>JBIODY010000227.1:0-4385 GCA_044445505.1 Lysobacterales bacterium | reverse complement strand
GCCAGCGAACAGGAACGGCACCCGGCTGCGGATCGAATGGCCTTCCCACAGCACGATCCGGTCATGCACGCGGCGCATCCGCGCGATTTCGTCGGCCAGCGCGTCGTGATACGGCTTCCAGCAACGCTCCACGCGCTGCGCGATTTCGGTACTGCGCGGTTCCTCGCCAGCCTGGTAGATCGGCTCGCCGCCGAACTGCACGATCGGGCACAGGCCGGTGGTGTTATGGCCCGGATACAGCGAGGCGTTGTCGGGCGGGCGATTGAGGTCGACGACATAGCGCGAATACGCCGGCACGATCATCGATGCGCCGAGTTCGCGCGCGAACGCATACAGCCGCGAGACGTGCCAGTCGGTATCCGGCACGCAACGCGCCTCGGGTGTCATGCGCGCGGCGAGATCGTCCGGAACGAAGGTGCCATCGTGCGGCAGGCTGATGAACAGCGGCGCAGTGCCGCGATGCAGGGTATGGATGTCCATCGGCGCATTGTAGGTCGGGCAGGGCATCGGCGATGACCGACGACGACGCGGACGGCAGGTCGGACTTCGCCGGCGCTCGGTCCGATCTGCAGAAGCATGCCGCCGCTACGCTTTCGTGCGCGGCCGGAACATCGGCGGTTGCGAGCCCACAGGTTTCGCGATGGCGGCCGCGCAGCCGCCGCAGGACGAACAACCACTGCCGCAACTGCGGCCGCTGGTGCTTCTGGGCTGCAGTCTGCGCGCAAGCGCGCGCAGCCACACCGGCAGCGAAGGCCGGTCCATCGCATCCAGTATTCTCGCTTGCACACGCCGGCTGCCGACGGGCAGCAGACGATGTGCTGCGAACAGCGCGCTCCAGCCAACGATCAACGCGATCACGACGCCCTGCAGGATAGCCGCCGCGTTCATGCGAGTGCACTCGTGATCTGGTAGGTCGCGAACGACGCGAGATACGCCAGGCCGAACAGATAACCCGCGGCGATCCAGACATTGCGCCAGGAATTGGTCTCGCGGCGGATCACCGCGAGCGTCGACATGCATTGCGGCGCAAACACGTACCACGCGAGCAGCGACAGCGCGGTCGCCAGCGACCACTGCGCCGCGATCGTCGCCCCGAGCTGGGTCGCCGCGGCATCGCCGGTCGCGGACAACGCGTACACGGTCGCCAGCGACGACACCGCGACCTCACGTGCGGCGAGCCCGGGAATCAGCGCGATGCAGATCTGCCAGTTGAAACCGATCGGCGCGAACACATGGGTCATCCAGCGCCCGATATGGCCGGCGAAGCTGTAGTCGATCGACGGCAGGGTCGCACCCGCGGGCGGCGCCGGGAAACTCGACAGGAACCACAGCAGCACGGTCAGCGCGAGCAGGATGCCGCCGACCCGGCGCAGGAAGATCTTCGCCCTGTCGACGAGGCCGATCGCGATGTCGCGCGGATTCGGCAGGCGATACGCGGGCAGTTCCATGATCAGCGCATGCTCGCTCTTGTCACCGCGCATGCGCTTGATCACGTAGGCGACCGCCATCGCACTGGCAACTCCGAGAAAGTACAGCGTGAACAGCACCACGCCCTGCAGGTTGAACACGCCGAGCACGCTGCGGCGCGGAATGAACGCGGCGATCAGCAAGGTGTAGACCGGCAGGCGTGCCGAACAGGTCATCAGCGGCGCGACCAGGATCGTGGTCAGGCGATCGCGCGGATCGGCGATGCTGCGCGTCGCCATGATGCCGGGAATCGCGCAGGCGAAACTCGACAGCAGCGGAATGAACGAGCGCCCGGTCAGCCCGGCCTTGAACATCAGCTTGTCGAGCAGGAACGCCGCGCGTGGCAGGTAGCCCGATTCCTCGAGCACCAGGATGAACAGGAACAGGGTCAGGATCTGCGGCAGGAATTCGAGCACGGTGCCGAGGCCGGCGAACACACCGTCGGTGACCAGGCTCTGCACCAGCGGCATCGGCGTCAGCAGACCGCCGACCCACGCGCCGAGCGCCGCAATGCCGGCGCCGACTGCGTCCTGCAGCGGCGTCGCCCATGAGAACACAGCCTGGAAGATCAGGAACATCACGATCGCGAGAATCGCGAGGCCGGCGACCGGATGCAGCACGACCGCATCGATCGAGTCATCGACCGCGGAGGTCGCGCGCGGCATCGTGACCGCGTCCGCGAGCAACTGGCGCACCTGCACATGCAGGTCGTCCTCGACAATGCCGCTCGGCGCGGTTTCAGCCGCGGTCCCCGGCTCGATGAACACGGGCAAGCGGTCGATGCGCTCGACCAATGCCGCCGCGCCGCCGCGCCGCACCGCGACGGTTTCGACGACCGGAATGCCGAGCGCACGTTCCAGCGCGGCGACATCGATCGCGATACCACGCTTCCTTGCTGCGTCGATCATGTTGAGCGCGAGCACCATCGGCCGGCCGAGATGCTTCAGTTCGAGCACGAAACGCAGGTGCAGGCGCAGGTTGGTCGCGTCCGCGACGCAGACGATCAAGTCGGGCGCGGCTTCGCCCGGGAACCGGCCCTGGCAGACGTCGCGCGTGATCGCCTCGTCGGGGCTCGCCGCATCCAGGCTGTACGCGCCGGGCAGATCGAGCAGCTGCAGCACGCGGCCGGATGGCGCGACGAAGCGGCCCTCCTTGCGCTCGACGGTCACGCCGGCGTAGTTCGCGACTTTCTGGCGATTGCCGGTGAGCCGGTTGAACAGCGCGGTCTTGCCGCAATTGGGATTGCCAACCAGCGCGATGCGCAAGCTGCCGGCGACGGCGTTCAAGCGGCGTCCTCCACGATCAAATGCACCCGTGCCGCCTCGCTCTTGCGCAACGCGAAGCGCGTGAAGCCGATCTGCACCAGCAGCGGATCGCCGCCGAGCGGCCCGCTCGCGACGACGCGCACCGCCTCTCCGCGGACGAAGCCGAGTTCGCGCAGGCGCCGCGCGATCGGATCGGCGGAATGAGCATCTTCGACTTCGCGAACCACGGCGGAGGCACCCTTGTTCAACTCGGATAACCGCACTCTGGCAGTACACGCAAATAAGAATGGTTCGCATTATACATAAGAATGCGTCGGGCGGGGAAACGCGACCTGCGAAGCGGCGGATTACGCCGGGCATCCTGCCCTGCGACTCTTCGCGCGCGGCTTCGCCGTTCGCGGCGCTGCTGCGGCCCGGCCGGCTTCGCCTTGATCCGTGCCACCGATCTGATCGACAGATGCTCGCCTTCCCGGCGCACGCCGGGATTCAGCGCTTCGCCACGCTCCGCTATCATCGACTGCCGGAAGTACGGGAACACCGCATGAGCGAATCCATCCTCGTCGCCGTCGGCGGCGGCGTCGCGACGATCACGCTGAACCGCGCCAATGTGCACAACGCATTCGACGACGCGCTGATCGCGGACCTGACCGCGGCGCTCGGCGACTGCGAACGCAATCCGGCCGTGCGCTTTGTCGTGCTGACCGGCGCGGGCGCCTCATTCTCCGCCGGCGCCGATCTCAACTGGATGCGCGCCATGGCGACGCTCAGCGAGGCCGAGAACCGCGCCGACGCGCTGCGCCTCGCGGCGTTGATGCGCACGCTGAACTTCCTGTCCAAGCCGAGCCTCGCGCGCGTGAACGGCTCCGCCTATGGCGGCGGCGTCGGCCTGGTCGCCTGCTGCGATATCGCGATCGGCGTCGACAACGCGAAGTTCTCGCTCAGCGAAGTCAAGCTCGGCCTGGCACCCGCGGTGATCTCGCCCTATGTAATCGCCGCGATCGGCCCGCGCCAGGCACGCAAGCTCTTCATCAGCGGCGAAGTTTTCGACGCAGGCGCAGCCGCGCGAATCGGCCTGCTGCACGAAGCCGTCGCGCCGGACCAGCTCGATGCAGCCGTCGATCGCGCGTTGCACTTCCTCGCCAAGGGCGGCCCGAGCGCGCAGACCGAGGCGAAGCAGCTCGCGCTGCGCATCGGCGGCATGACCCGCGAAGCGGCGGAACGCGTCGATGCGCAAAACGCCGAACTCATCGCGCGGCTGCGCGTGTCGGCCGAGGGGCAGAAAGGACTGAGCGCGTTTCTCGACAAGCGCGCGGCGGACTGGGGCGAGTGAGCGGCGGAGCCGCGTCCCGCTGCGGGTCGACGGCACTCGCCGCAAGCTCCTCCGCTCGCTCCATGCGCAACCGATGCGGATCGATCGACTCGGCACGCAGGTTGGGGTGAGCCTGCGAACCCCAACGTTCTCGCGCGCCGCGTTGGGCATCGCACCGCTCAGCCCAACCTGCGAAACTGCTTCAATCGTCGGAAAACTGCAGCAGCTCCGGCAGGTACGGCGCGTACGCACGCCAGCGCCCGACCGAACTCGTGTAGACCGGCTGGCGCGCCTGCCACGCACTCGACGTGCTGATGACACTGGGCTGCTTGCGCGCGCCCTTC
>JBIODY010000226.1:0-4468 GCA_044445505.1 Lysobacterales bacterium | reverse complement strand
CGGAGCCTTGAGACGTGACTATTTCCTGCTTCGCTTTGCCGGACGCTTCGCTGCTGCGGGCTTGCCGCCGAGCTTGCGCACGTCGCGCGACAAGTCCTCAACGCGCTTGCCAAGCGACTTCAGCTCCTCGCGACCCGGAATGCCGAGGCGGCCGAGCGCTTTCGAAACGCGGTCTTCGAATACCTTCTCGAGCTTGTCCCAGGTTTCCTGACTGCGCTCGCGCACCTGGCCGAGCGTGCTCTCGACATTGCCGCGCGCCTCGTTGACCTTGGCTTCGGTGAACTTGCGGGTCTTCGCATCGAGCGCCGCACCTTCCTTGACCAGCGCCTCGAACAGCTTGCCGCCTTCCTGCTGCGCCTTGGCGAACGCACCGAGACCGGCCAGCCAGATCTGCTGCGCCGAATCCATCACGGTCTTGCCGGCGTTGCGCGCCTCGCTCACCGTTTCCTGGGTCCTGTTGCGGGTCTTCAACTTGGGCTTTGCCATATGCATGTCCTCGGGTCGATGGCTCGCGGCAGCCTGCCGCGGACATCGCGACTTTCGCGTCTCGCGCTAGAGCAGACACACTATTGCGGCGCACGCAATCGGCCCGGCTGGGTTCGGCCGATCGTGCTCAGGCGATGTATTCGTCGAGCCGTCGCTCGATCTCGCGCTCGATGACCGGCTTCAGCGCGCTCATCAGGAAACCGAGCTCGACCCGTACATGCACGTCGTTCTTCGCGACCTTGATCTGACCCTTGACCCCGCTGCGGTCGAAATGCAGTTCGTCCCCGTCCCAGTGGTGGTCGATCCCGTATTCCTTCGCGATCGCCTTGGCGACGCGCTCGACCGCGGCCTTGGCGGACTTCACGCTGATCTTGTGCGTGCGGCGGATGTCGATGACGGCCATGTTTTTCCTTCCGGTCCGGTGGCTGGATGCGCGCATGATGCCTGAGCCTGCGCGGTGCGCGCAGGCGCCCCGGCAGCGGTCACGGAAAGTGCCGGCAAGCCGCGGATGCTGCGATAATGCACACGACCGCCCAACGAATGCGATGCGATGCGACTGAGCTTTGGCAACGGCGAACATGCCGATTTCGTCGTTGACGGCGGCACCGTGAGCCTCGGCAGCGCCGACGGAAACCGCGTGCTGTTGCCAGGCCGGGATGTTGCGCCGTGGCATGCGCGCCTGACCGTGGACCCGCGCGGCATCGTGCTCGAGGTCATGGACCCTGCGGCGCGCACCCACGTCAATGCGCGTCCGGTACGCGAGAAGGCGTTGTTGCGCGGCGGCGACGTGCTTTGCCTCGGCAAGGTCGCCATCACCGTCAAGGCGGACCAGGACCAGCTCATCGAAACCGCGTTGCCTGCACAGGTGCCGGCCGCCCCACCCGTGCACCCTGCGAGGGTGATCCTGCGCGGCGTTTCCGGCAGCCACTTCGGCAAGACGGTCGCAGTCAATCACCGGCTCGTCGTCGGCCGCGGTGCGGATTGCGATCTGGTCATCGACGAGATGCGCATCGCGCCGCGCCACGCGACGATCGAGGTGGTCGGCGATGCGATCTACGTCCGCGATGTCGCCTCGCCGGATGGCATGACCGTGAATGGCGTGCGGGTGCGCAACGCGATCGTCTATCCGGGCGATCAACTCGCGTTCGCACGCAGCCACTTCATTGTCGAGGCGCCCGGGATGCCGCTGCGCGGTGAGCGCGTGGCGGAGGCGGTTGCCGCGGCGGGTTCCGGCGGGCGCGCCAACGTGCACGGCGAACCGGCGAGCCCGGCCCGCGGAGCGATCTGGTGGCTGATCGGCGCGGCAGCGCTGATCGCGATCGGCCTGGTGCTCGTGATCCATCGCGGTCTCTAGGTAGCCCTGCGCGCCCGCAGCGGCAAGGCATTCTTTGTGGTTGCCAGTTTGCTGCGCCGCGGCATAATGGGCTGGACCCGATCCGGTCGATCGGCCTCGCCAGGAGTGCTCCGTGAGTCGTGGATACAACTTCAGCGCCGGCCCTGCCGCGCTGCCGGAAGAGGTGTTGCGTCAAGCCCAGGCCGAACTGCTCGAATGGGGCGGCGCACGCGCGTCGGTCATGGAGATCAGCCACCGCGGTCGGGACTTCATCGCGCTCGCGGAGGAGTCCGAACGCGATCTACGCGAATTGCTCTCGGTACCCGCGAACTACAAGGTGCTGTTCCTGCAGGGCGGCGCGACCCAGCACTTCGCGCAGATCCCGATGAATTTCGCGCGGCGCGACCAGAGCGTCGACTACGTGCTGACCGGCGACTGGAGCGAAAAGGCGGCCAGGGAGGCGAAGGCGTTCGCACAGGTGCGTATCGCGGCGACATCCGGCGCGACGAACTACGACCGCATCACCGGGCGCGGCGAATGGAACCTCGATCCGGACGCGGCCTATGTCCACCTGACCCCGAATGAGACGATCCGTGGCGTCGAGTTCCACCAGGTGCCGGCCGTCGGCGACGTGCCGCTGATCGGCGACGTGTCCTCGACGATACTGTCGCGCCCGCTCGAGGTGTCGAAATACGCGCTGCTGTATGCCGGTGCGCAGAAGAACATCGGGCCGTCCGGCCTGGTCGTGGTGATCGTGCGCGACGACCTGCTCGAACGCTGCCCAAAGGATCTGCCGAAGATCTTCAACTATGCCGAACATGCCGCGCAGAATTCGATGCTCAACACTCCCAATACCTGGGGCTGGTATCTGGCCGGGCTCGTGTTCAAGTGGGTGAAGAAGCAGGGTGGTGTGACGGCGATGCAGACGCGCAACCGCGCGAAGGCGGAACTCCTGTACGGCTACATCGATGGCTCAGGCTACTACACCAACCCGGTCGAGAAGTCCGCGCGCTCATGGATGAACGTACCTTTCGCGCTGCCACGCGCGGAGCTCGACGCGGCGTTCCTGAAGGATGCGGAAGCGGCGGGCCTGCTCGCATTGAAAGGCCATCGCGCGGTCGGCGGCATGCGCGCGTCGATCTACAACGCGATGCCGATCGAGGGTGTGCAGGCGCTGGTCGGGTTCATGCGGGATTTCGCGCGGCGCAACGGCTAGGCATTGCCAGATATTCAACCTTTGCCGTCATTCCGGCGAAATCCGGAATCCGGTTCCTCATGCTGCCAGTACAAGAGGATCCGGCTTTCGCCGGGATGACGAACCAGCAGGATTTCAGATGTTCAATATCCAGACCCTCAACAACATCTCGCGCAACGGCCTCGATCGCCTGCCGCCGAATCTCTACCGCACTGCGAACGAGATCGCCGAACCGGATGCGGTCCTGGTGCGCTCGGCCGACATGCACGGGGCGCCGATCGCGGCCAGCGTGAAGGCGGTTGCCCGCGCCGGCGCGGGCGTCAACAACATCCCTGTCGTGACGCTGTCGGCGCGTGGCGTACCGGTGTTCAACGCGCCGGGCGCGAACGCGAACGCGGTCAAGGAACTGGTGGTCGCGGGCATGCTGCTCGCTGCGCGCAACATCGCCGACGCGCTGGCCTTCGTGCGCGACCTGAAGGCAGGCGAAGACCTGCAACAGCGCATCGAGGCCGAGAAGAAACGCTTCGTCGGCACGGAACTGTCCGGCAAGACTCTAGGTGTGGTCGGTCTCGGCGCGATCGGCGTCAAGGTCGCGAATGCCGCGTATGCGCTCGGCATGCGCGTGGTCGGCTTCGATCCCCACATGACCGTCGACGGCGCCTGGCAACTGTCGTCGGAAGTCGCCAGGGCCGGCTCGCTCAACGAGCTGTTTGCGGCCTCGGACTACCTGACGTTCCACGTTCCGCTCAACGACAAGACCAGGGGAGCGTTCGGCGTGCAGGCGCTCGAAATCGTGCGTCCAGGACTGGTGCTGCTGAACTTCGCGCGCGAGGGCATCGTCGATGCGGCCGCGCTGCGCCGCGGGCTCGCCGGCGGCCGCATCGCACGTTACGTTTCCGATTTTCCGGACGCCGACCTGCTCGGCGACCCGCGCGTGATCGCATTGCCGCATTTGGGCGCGTCGACCGGCGAAGCCGAGGAGAACTGCGCGCTGATGGTCGTCGATCAGCTGCGCGATTTTCTCGAGCATGGCAATGTCAGGAATTCGGTGAATTTCCCGGAGACGCGCATGGCGCGCACCGGCAATGCGCGCATCTGCATCGCGAACAGCAACCGGCCGAACATGATCGGCCAGCTCTCGCACGTGCTCGGCGAAGCCGGCGTCAATATCGCGCAGATGCACAACGCGTCGCGCGGCGAGCTCGCCTACAGTCTGATCGATGCGGATTCGCCGGTGCCGGATACGCTGGCGGCGCAGATCGCGGCGATCGACGGCATCCTGTCGGTGCGGGTCATTGGAAGCTGATGCGATGGGCGAGACGACGGCACTGAACGACCAGACCCCGGATCTCGCCGAGGTACGCGCACGCATTGACGGCATCGACCGCCAGATCCAGGCATTGATCGCCGAGCGCGCGAACTTCGCGCACCAGGTCGGCAAGGCCAAGGGCAGG
>JBIODY010000225.1:0-4471 GCA_044445505.1 Lysobacterales bacterium | reverse complement strand
GCCTTTTCCGCACGCAAGAGCGCCCCCTTCAGCCCTTCGGGCAGCTTCCCCCGCTTCGCAGGGGAAGCGAAAACTACAACCTGAGCCGACCGGTCTCAAACCTGAGCCGACTGGTCTCACGAGCTGTATGAAATGAAAGTAGCGGCGAGCGGATGTGAAGGATTGAAGCTGCAATAATTTCCCTTCCCCTGCGAAGCGGGGGAAAGTGCCGCAGGCGGATGGGGGCCGCTTTTGATATCGCCTTTTACGCACGCAAGAGCGCCCCCGTCAGCCCATCGGGCAGCTTCCCCCGCAACGCAGGGGACGCAAAAGCAGCCTCCGCGCAATCGCTGGCACAATGCCACCCGAAGCAGGGATTCCAGTGAGACGATGCAGACTTATCTAGTCGGCGGCGCAGTCCGCGACCAGTTGCTCGGCCTCGGCGTCGCCGATCGCGATTTCGTCGTCGTCGGCGCGACGCCGGATGAGATGCTGCGCCTCGGCTACAAACCGGTCGGCAAGGATTTCCCGGTGTTCCTGCACCCGGGCACCGGCGAGGAGTACGCGCTCGCACGCACCGAGCGCAAGACCGGACGCGGCTATCACGCGTTCGCGTTCCACACCGACCCCGGGGTTACCCTGGAGCAGGATCTCGAGCGGCGCGACCTCACGATCAATGCGATGGCCGAGGACGAGCGCGGCGCGATCGTCGATCCGTTCGGCGGCCGGCGCGATCTGGCCGCGCGCGTGCTGCGGCATGTCGCGCCGGCATTCGTCGAAGATCCGGTGCGTGTACTGCGCGTGGCGCGCTTCGCCGCGCGCTACGCGGCACTCGGTTTCCGCATCGCCGACGAAACGCTTGCGCTGATGCGGCAGATCGTCGACGCCGGCGAGGTCGATCATCTGGTCGCCGAACGGGTCTGGGCCGAGACACGCAAGGCGCTCGCCGAGCCGACGCCGTCCGCATTCCTGAAGAGCCTGCGCGCATGCGCCGCGCTGCGCGTCGTGTTCCCGGAAGTCGATGCGCTGTACGGCGTGCCGCAACGCGCCGAATACCACCCGGAGATCGACACCGGCGTGCATGTGGAAATGGTGCTCGACATGGCCGCGCGGCTGGCGCCCCGCAACGACCTGATCGGCTGGTGCGCGCTGACCCACGATCTCGGCAAGGCATTGACGCCTGCGGACGAGTTGCCGCGGCATGTCCGACACGAGCACAACGGCATCGTGCCGCTGCGCGCGTTGTGCGCACGGCTCAAGGTGCCGGCCGAGCATGCGGCACTGGCCGAACTGGTATGCCGCTTCCATCTCGACGCGCATCGCGCCCTCGAGCTGCGGCCGGCGACGGTGCTCGATCTGCTGGAACGCCTCGACAGTTTCCGCCGGCCCGGGCGCCTGCAGGATTTCCTGATCGTGTGCGAGGCGGACAAGCGCGGCCGACTCGGGCTTTCCACGACGCCATATCCGCAGGCGGACTTCCTGCGCGCTGCACATGCCGCGGCCAGTGCGATCGGCGCGGCCGATTTCCTCGCCCAGGGTCTTGCCGGTCCCGCGATCGGCGCGGCGATGCGCGAAGCGCGCGTGCGGGCGATTGCACGCGTGCCACGCAACGCGTGAGCGGCGCCGCAGGCATGCATCGCTCGGAAATCGATCACGCAAGTGATTTCCGGAAAAGGTGGTGCGACTCCGCCGCGATCGTTTTCGCTGGAAAAGTCCGCGACGGACTTTTTTCAGCATCCTGCTAGAGTCGCCGCGACAGATCGAAGGCACGCAGACCCGGCAATACATCCTCGACGCCGCGCGCGAATGCGATCGCCTGGAAACGCTCGCCCATGTCGCCGGGCAGGGTCAGGCGCTTGGCCTCGGCGACGACGCGCAGGCGTTCGAGCTCCGGCAGCTCCTGCGCGGCCTCGATGAATCCGGGCAGGCCGCTGGCAAACAGGAACTGTGCTTGTGGCGCATAGCCGACGAAGTCGAGACCGGCGCCGACACCGGCTTCGGCGAGCGCAGTGAAATCGACGAACGCGGTGATGTCGGCAAGCCCCGGCCAATGTAACGGATCGGCATGCGCGCGATGCCGGTAGTGGCAGACCAGGGTGCCGTCGCGGCGTTCGGGCAGGTAGAACTCGCGGCGCGGATAGCCATAGTCGACGAACAGCGCGGCGCCGGACTCCAGCGACGCGGTCACCGCCTGCATCCAGTACGGCAGCTGCGGCAGGATTTCGGATCGGTAGCCGTCCGCGAACGGCGCTTGCAGAGTGCGTTGGACCTGCCGCACCGCGTTCGCGACCAGCAGGTCGGCCGGGCGGTCCACGCGCACGAAACGCGCGCCTTCCAGCGCCACATGTTCCTCGAACACCTCGCGATCGCGGATGCTGAAGCGCGTCACCGGCAGCGCGTCGACGACCTCATTCGCGAACAGCACGCCGCGCCACGATTCCTCGGGCGGGCGCGACACCCATTCGACGCATGCGGCGAGATCGGCCGGAAGTTCGGCGGCCACGCGGACGCGCTGGCGCTGCGCGAGATCCGCGCTCGGTTCGAGAATCCGGTAACGCCGCGGCACTGCGCCGAGCGTCGAAAATTCGCGCAGCGCCGCCACCGCGAATGCGCCGCTGCCGCCACCGAGTTCGAGAAAATCCGCATCCGCGCCGAGTTCGCGCAAGGTTGGACCGAGTGCGCGGGCGATGCAGCGCGCGAACAGCGAGCCCAATTCCGGCGCGGTCACGAAATCCCCGGCCGCGCCGAACTTGGTGCGTCCCGCGCTGTAGTAGCCGAGGCCGGGTGCGTACAACGCGAGTTCCATGAAGCGCGCGAACGGAATCGCGCCGCTTGCGCCGATTTCGTCGCGAATCAGCGCCGCGAGTTCATCGGCATGGGCGCGCTCGTCGGCATCGGGTTCGGGCAGGCTCGGCTTCAAGGGAATCTCCGATCACGTCATACGTTCCCCGCACCATGGATGATGCTCGCGAATCGAGCACGCCAGTGCCTGCTTCGCGGATCGTGCCGGACGCGAGCGAGTCCGATCAAGCCCGGGATGGACTCGATCGGGCCTTCCCAGGCTGGTTCAGCGCGCGCTTGCGCGGCACTCTCGGCAATGGGACAGTCGCTTCAGCATAGCGTCCGGCAGGGGGAACACAATCATGATCGCAACCAATACCCGTCCGGTCGCGCTGATCACCGGCGCAGCGCGGCGCATCGGCGCGACAATCGCGCGCACCCTGCATGCGGCCGGCTACGATCTCGCGCTGCATTACCACCGCTCCAGCGACGACATGCAGGCGCTGTGCTACGAACTCGATGCGCGGCGCGCGGACTCGACCCTGTCGCTGTGCGCGGACCTGGCCGATCTCGAATGCCTGCCGGCGCTGGTCGATACGGCGCTCGCGCGCTACGGTCGACTCGATGCCCTGGTCAACAACGCCTCGATCTACTACCCGACGGCCGTCGATGCGGCGACGCCGGCGCAATGGACCGACCTCATCGACATCAATGTGCGCGCACCGTTCTTCCTGTGCCAGGCAGCCGCGGCGCCGTTGCGTCGCGCGCGCGGCGCCATCGTGAACATCGTCGACATCTATGCCGAACGGCCACTGCCGGGCCATGCGCTGTACAGCACGAGCAAGGCCGCGTTGGCCATGCTGACCAAGGCGCTGGCACTGGAACTCGGGCCCGAGATCCGCGTCAACGGCGTCGCGCCCGGCAACGTACTCTGGTCCACCCATCCGACCAAGGCCGAGACGCTGGCGATGCTCGAGCAACGCACCGTGCTGGCCCGGCAAGGCACGCCGCAGGATGTCGCGGACGCCGCGCTGTTCCTGCTGCGCGATGCGGGCTATTGCAGCGGCACGATCCTGCCGGTCGACGGCGGACGTCTGCTGCATATCTGAGCGGCGCCGACCACTCGCACCAGCGTTCGCGCAGATACGACTCCCCGTTTGCGCCGAGCGTAGCGGCCGCAGGCCGCGAAGTCGAAGCGTCGATACGGTCCTTCGACCCCGCTTCGCTACGCTCAGGACGAACGGTATTTCATGTCCGCGGTATCCGCCGCGATCCTGCCGATGAGATCCCTCGTCAGGCGATCTCGCTCCAATCACCATGGATGCAAGCGAACTTCTTCGCACGACTCGAGCCTTTCAGCTTGCGCTCCATCGTCAGTACGTCGCAGCGTGTCTCGAATTCTTCAACGTGCACAAGTTTCAGAGACCGGCGAGTCGCGGTGCATCCGCTGCCGGCACCTGCATCGTGCTGTTGCAACCGGCTATCGAGATCGTCCGTGTGGCCCATGCAAAGGCTGCCATCGGCACATCCGGGAATGCAGGGACTGAACGCCATTTCTGCCTTCCTTGGATCGCTACAGTCACGCTTTGACGGAAATTCCAGCCTCGGCCAGCAACGTCGTCGCCGGCGCATGCTCGAACTCGCGCTTGGCAAGCGCATGCGCATCGACCTTCCAGCGCGCGCCCTCGGCCATGGCCAGGATATCGATGTC
>JBIODY010000224.1:0-4501 GCA_044445505.1 Lysobacterales bacterium | reverse complement strand
GGTCAATGCGAGCGCGAGGCGTTCGCCGCGCGGCAGCGCCGCGATATCCGCGCGTGCCCGCGGCATCAGCACACGCGCGATCGCGAGCATGCGCGAGCGATGCCCGGCGTCGACAAGATCGTCGAGGCGATAGCGGGCCAGGACGCCGGCGATACGCAGGAGCCGCGGCAGCTGACGCAAGGTCGTCATGCCGGTCGCATCCGGCCCGCGCGCAGACGCTGCACGCGCGCATCGAGGCGGTCGCCGCGTTCGCGCACGCTGTCGACTTCGTCGAGGAAGCTGTCGAGTTCGGCCCTGGCGACGAGGTCGCGGCCTTCTTCGCTGAGGAACTCCCCCGTGTCCTGCGCGAGCGCCTGAGCCGAGCCGCGCGCGTGCAGCGTCTGCGCGCCGGCCGGATGCGACCGGCATGACGACCTTGCGTCAGCTGCCGCGGCTCCTGCGTATCGCCGGCGTGCTGGCCCGCTATCGCCTCGACGATCTTGTCGACGCCGGTCATCGCTCGCGCATGCTCGCGATCGCGCGTGTGCTGATGCCGCGGGCACGCGCGGATATCGCGGCGCTGGCGCGCGGCGAACGCCTCGCGCTCGCATTGACCGAGCTCGGTCCGATCTTCGTGAAGTTCGGCCAGATTCTGTCGACCCGACGCGACCTGATCCCGGCCGACATCGCCGACGCGCTGACCCAGCTGCAGGATCGCGTCGCGCCGTTTCCGGCCGAACTGGCGCGCGCCGCTATCGAGCGTGCATTCGGCGTGCCGATCGCGACCCGCTTCGCGATGTTCGAGGATGCGCCGCTGGCCTCCGCCTCGATCGCACAGGTGCATGCGGCGACGCTATATCCATTCGAGCGCCCCCTTTCGCCTTCTCCGAAGCCGTCCGACGGCGGCTTCGACCTTCCCCCGCTTCGCGGAGGAAGGGAAACGGAACAACCCGCGTCCATCGATTCCTTGGTGGGGCGCGAGGTCGTGGTCAAGGTGCTGCGGCCGGATATTCGGGCGCGCATCGGCGCCGACGTCGCATTGCTGCGCGCGTTGGCCGATTCGGTGCAGCGCTTTCATCCGAATGCGGACAAGATCCGCCCGCACGATGTAGTCGACGAGATCGAGACGACCCTCCTCAACGAGCTCGACCTGCAGCGCGAAGGCGCGAACGCCTCGCTGCTGCGGCGCAATTTTGCCGGCTCCGACGATCTCTACGTGCCCGAGGTGATCTGGTCGCACACCAGCGAGGGCGTGCTCACGCTGGAGCGCGTACGTGGCATTCCGGTCGATGACCTCGTCGCGCTGGATGCGGCCGGAATCGATCGCGTCGCGCTCGCCGAGAAGGGCGTGCGGCTGTTCTACGAACAGGTGTTCCGCGACAACTTCTTCCACGCCGACGCGCATGCCGGCAACATCTGGGTCGATCCCTCACGGCCGCATGAGCCGCGCTTCATCGCGCTCGATTTCGGCATCATGGGCTCGCTGCCGGAACGCGACCAGTACTGGCTCGCCGAGAATTTCCTCGCCCTGTTCAACAAGGACTATGCACGCATCGCCGAGCTGCATGTGCGCGCCGGCTGGATGCCGGCGCATGCGCGCCTCGACGAGCTCGAGGCCGCGGTGCGCACGGTATGCGAGCCGTATTTCACGCGGCCGCTGGCCGAGATCTCGCTGGCCGAGGTGGTGGTCAAGTTGTTCCAGATGGCGCGCCGTCACGAGCTGACCCTGCAGCCGCAGCTGATCCTGCTGCAGAAGACCCTGCTGAACATCGAGGGCGTCGGCCGTCTGCTGCACCCCGGAATCGACATCTGGGCGACCGCGCAACCGGTGCTCGAATGCATCTGGCGCCGGCGCCGTGGACCGCGTGCGGCGCTGAAGGCGCTGCGTCGGCGCATGCCCGAATGGATCGCGGCCGCGCCGGACATGCCGCAGCTGGTGCACAGCTACCTGACCCAGGCGACCAGCGGTGGCATGGAACTTCGCATCGCCTCGGATGATCTGAAGCAACTGGACCTGCGCGTTCGACGCGGCCAGCGCGCCACGCTCTGGCTGGCCTTGGGCGTCTCGCTGACCGTCGCCGCGCTGACGATCGCGCTGGCCGGCGGCAGCATGCGTGCGGCCAGCGTTCCGATTGTCGCCTGGGCCGCCGGCGTCGCCGCGCTCGGTGCATTCGCGATCGCGGCACGCCAATCCTGATGGCACGCCCTGGTGCCGGAGCGGGTTGCAAGCCGCTCATCTGATGTGTTTTCGCAAATGGAGAATCCAACAATGAATAAACTCGGCCTCGCAGCCCTGCT
Organism: Lysobacterales bacterium; assembly: GCA_044445505.1. GTDB lineage: Bacteria > Pseudomonadota > Gammaproteobacteria > Xanthomonadales > Rhodanobacteraceae > Dokdonella_A. The sequence continues at coordinate 2,224 of JBIODY010000224.1, read as the reverse complement.
CGGCATGCTCGGAATCGCCGCGTGCTCGCATCTGCGCGAACCCACCGATGCGCAACTCGCGACCCTGTTGCGCAGCGAGCGTGCAACTGCGGTCGACGCGAGCGCGCAGCTCGATGCGAGTGCGATCGACTGCCTTAAGGCGTGGTCGGGCGATGCGGAGCTGCTGAAGGGTTTGTCCGTGCGCTACGCGGGCGAGGATGGCAAGGCGGCATGCCGCACCCGCCTCGATGGCTGGATCGCCGATGCCGCACGCAATCCGGACCACTTCACGGTGCAGGAACTCAGTGCGCCGAAGACCGTGCGTCGCGCGATCGAGTTGCAGGAGGCGCGTCGACTCGCGGCGCTGACCGATCCGGCGAAACGGCAGATCCCGCCTGCACTGCTCGCGCCCGCAGCCGCCGCGCCCGTTCCGCCGGCTACGCCCGACCCCAGCGTCGATCTCGGCGTGGCCGGTGCGAAGCTGGAGGAAGCTGAAACGCTCTGCCAGCAGACGCAGCAGGCCGCCGCCGATGCGCAGGCTGCGCCGAACCTGAAGAGCTTCGCGGCGTACTGCGGCACCAATCTCCGCCGCGTACGCACGTCGATGGAACAGGCGGCGCGCAACGGACAAGGCGCAGCCCGCCTGGATGCGCTGGCCGGCAGCGCGACCAGCCTCGCGAATACCGCGCGTAACGTGCTTGCCGCCGGCAAGCAGCCGTGAAGCGTTTCGGTGCGGCTGGGAGCTTGGGCGGCGGAAACATTCCGCGTTGCCTCGAAACTTTCTGCCGCCCAAGCTCCCGGAGCGTGCGCCGCGAACACGCAGGGAGCGCACGGGTCAGTTGCTAGAATGTGGCGATGCTCTCCATCGCCGATGATCTGCAGATTCCCGACGACGAACTCGTCGAACGCTTCGTGCGTTCGGCCGGCCCGGGCGGCCAGAACGTCAACAAGGTCGCCAGCGCGGTCGAGTTGCGATTCGATGTCGCCGCTTCGCGCGTGCTGCCGGATGCGGCGCGCGCTCGCCTGCTGGCGCGCCGCGATCGACGCCTCACCGATGCCGGCGTGCTGGTCATCCAGGCCAACCGGTTTCGCGATCAGGCCAAGAACCGCGAGGATGCGCGCGCGCGTCTGGCCGAACTGATCCGTATCGCTCTGGTCGCGCCGAAGAAGCGCGTCGCGACGCGACCCACGCGCGCATCGAAGGAACGCCGCATCGAAGCCAAGAAGACCCGTTCCGCGATCAAGCGCAACCGCGGCGGTGGCTGGAGCGTCGAGTGAGCGGTGAATCCGTCGCACCGCTGCCACCGGCGATGCCGCAAAGGCCCCCGAACCGCTTTCGATGGCTGTGCGCGCAGTGGTTGCGCATCTGCGGCTGGCGGCTGGCCGGCGAGTTTCCGAACGAGCCGAAGCTGGTCCTGATAGCGGCGCCGCACAGTTCGTGGTGGGACGGTTTCTGGGGCCTGTTGTTCAAGGTCGCGATCGGCGTCGATCTCACGTTCATGGGCAAGCGCGAACTTTTTCGCGGGCCGTTCGGCTGGATATTGCGGCGGCTCGGCGGCGTGCCGATCGAACGCTCCGCAACCCACGGCGTCGTCCCGCAGATGGTCGAGCGTTTTCAAGCCCGCAGGCAACTCTGGCTCGGCATTGCCCCGGAAGGCACGCGTCGGCACGTGCGCGCGTGGAAAACCGGTTTCTGGCATATCGCGCGTGCCGCCGGCGTGCCGATCCTGCCGATCGCGTTCGACTATCCGTCGAAGACGATCTCGATCGGTCCGTTGTTCCGGACCGGGCTGGACATGCGTGCGGATATCGCCGCGTTGCGCGCGTACTACGCGCCGTTTCACGGCAGGTGTCGCAACGTCGACTGACGCCGCGCTCACGTCAATTCGATGCGGAACCCGCCGCCATCGCGGTGCGCAGACTCCGGCCGCAGCCCATCAGGATGGCGACGATCAGCCAGGCCAGCGCCGCATTGACGACCAGATGCCCTTGCTTCGCGGTGTCGGCGAGGCCGTCGCCGAGTACCGTGATCACGAAAGTGCCGAGCATGCCCGCGACGCTGATCGCCGCGTAGTCGAGCGCGCGACTTCCGATGCGAATGCCGGGGCGCAGCAGCAAAACGAGCAATGCAAGCCAGGGCAATCCGAGGATCGCGAGTTGCAGCGGCGGATACGCGTGCAGCAGTCGGCCGACGCTCGGTTGTGCGGGCGGCAGCGTTTCGAACTCGGCGCCTTCGATCTCGCCG
>JBIODY010000223.1:0-4529 GCA_044445505.1 Lysobacterales bacterium | reverse complement strand
GCACAAGCACTACGGCAAGGGCCAGACCGAGGACACGATTCACCTCGAGCCCGGCACGCACACGCTGCAGCTCGACTTCGGCGATGCTGCGCACATGCAGTTCGATCCGCCGCTGGTCTCGAGGAAAATCACGATCCACGTGAAATGAGTTCAGGATGAACTCATCCCGTGCAGGCCATGGATGGCCGATGACACGGGATCCAGTGGCTCGTCGCGCGGCTGAAGGCGCTGGGTCCCGGCGTTCGCCGGGACGACGAGGACAGTTTTTCAATGCGCTGCTGCCGAGTTGGATGGCTTTCGCCGGGATGACGGCTTGTTCAGAGGTTCCTTGGCCGCCGCGCAGGTCGCGCTGAAATGGAACGGCGGTCGCTGCGGTCCTTCAGACGTTGCTCATGCGGCGATAGCCGGGAGTCTCGAGTGTCTGCCGATCTTGCAACCGCCCGACCACTGCAGCCGCGCACGATCTACCGGCACACGCTGCCGGTGCGCATCATGCACTGGACCAACGTGGTCGCGCTGTTCGTGCTGCTGCTGAGCGGTCTGCAGATCTTCAACGCGCATCCGGCGCTGTACTGGGGCCAGCGTTCGCATTTCGAGTCGCCGCTGCTGGCGCTCGACATGGATACGGGCCCTAGCGGCGCGCCGCGCGGGGTCACGCGCGTGTTCGGGCACGCATTCGATACGACCGGCGTGCTCGGCGCTTCGCGCACCGATGGCGAACTCGAGGCGCGCGGCTTTCCGTCCTGGCTGACGATTCCCGGGCCGCAATGGCTCGCGATGGGACGGCGCTGGCACTTCTTCTTCGCGTGGCTGTTCGTGCTCAACGGACTCGCCTACACGATCTATTCGCTGATCGGCGCGCATTTTCGCCGCGACCTCGCGCCGACACGCAGCGATTGGCGCGGCATCGGCCGTTCGATCGTCGACCATGCGCTGCTGCGCCATCCGCGCGGCGAGGCGGCGACCCGCTACAACGTGCTGCAGAAGCTGTCCTATCTGATCGTGATCTTCGTACTCGGTCCGGCGATGGTGCTGATGGGCCTCGCGATGTCGCCGCGCATGGACAGCATGCTCGGCTGGCTGGTCGATCTGGTCGGCGGTCGGCAGTCGGCGCGCACGATCCATTTCGTGATCGCGGGGTTATTCGTCGCGTTCGTGCTCGTGCACCTGTTCGAGGTCGTGATCAGCGGGCTCGTCAATGAATTGCGTTCGATGATCACGGGGCGCTATCGCGTAGCGGCGGAATCGGGGAAAGCCGATGAGCGCGAATGAGCGCCGGCATTTCCTGCGACGCGCCGCAGGCGCGGTCGGCGCGCTGCTGCTCGGCGGTTGCGACCAGCTCTCGCAGCAACCGCAGGCGACGGCGGTGCTGGCGAGCGCCGAACGATTGACCGCCGCGGCGCAACGGCTGCTGACGCCGCGCGGGGCGCTGGCGCGGGAATACACCGAGGCGGATATTTCGCCGGTATTCAAGCCGAACGGCAGCACGAATCCGGACGACGCCGCGTATCGCGCGCTCGCCGCGAACAGTTTTCACGGTTACCGGCTTGCCGTCGGCGGCATGGTCCGGCAGCCGTTCTCGCTGTCGCTCGATGAACTGCGAGCATTGCCGGCGCGGACCCAGATCACGCGCCACGATTGCGTCGAAGGCTGGAGTGTGATCGGCAAGTGGAAAGGCGTGCCGCTCGGCCACCTGCTCGATCGCGCCGGCCTGTCGCCGCAGGCGCGCTACGTCGTGTTCCGCTGCGCCGACCGGCTCGATGCGGATGGCCCGGCCTACTACGAAAGCATCGATCTCGACGATGCGTACCACGCGCAGACGATCCTCGCCTACGAACTCAACGGGGCGCCGTTGCCGATCGCGAACGGCGCGCCGCTGCGCGTGCGCATCGAACGCCAGCTCGGCTACAAGATGGCGAAATACATCATGGCGATCGATCTCGTCGACTCGTTCGCGAACATCGAAGGCGGCAACGGCGGCTACTGGGAGGATCAGGGCTACGAGTGGTACGCCGGCATCTGAGCGCGATCGCCGAAAGGATTTCCTTCCCCTGCGCAGCGGGGGAAGGTGCCGACTGCGAAGGCAGGATGCCGAAGCGAACGGCGAAGCCGGCCCGCAGGGCGTGCCGCAGGAGCGGCACGTAACGCGGAAGGGGGCGCTCGATGATCATCGATGTGGGAGGCGCAAGCCGCGATGCTTTCTCGACGAAACCGGAACGCAGAGCATCGCGGCTGAAGCCGCTCCATGGTTAGCGAGGGTCGCCCGACAGGTCGACCGCATAGGTCGCGGTGCCGTCGCCGTTGTCCCCGAGCAGGCGCACATTGCCGAGGCCGTCGGCTTTCGCGATGCCGAGCTTGCCGGCCGCCGAGGTGAACGTGATCGGCCCCGCGGTCTTCACCGGCACGAAGCGCCAGTTGCGATCCGCGCCATCCTGAGCGCGCGTCAGGTGCCTGTGCGCGCGCACCCAGTCGATCAGCACGTCGCGGTTCGCGTCCGGCGCGGAGAGCACGATGTTGCTGCCGTCGAGCCCGGGGAACTTGCCGCCGCCGCTGGCGCGATAGTTGTTGGTGACGACGATGAAGGGCTGTGCGGAATCGACCGGCTTTCCGTCGCGGGCGAGGTCGCGGATGCGCTCGCCCTCAGGCTTCGTCACGTCGATCGCGTAGCTCAGGCCGCCCTGGATCACGTCGAAGTTGTAGCCGGGGAACTTGCGGTTGACCAGATCCTGCGGTTCGGTCTTCTGACCATCGATGCGGTTGAAGCGGCCGGCCGAACGTTCGAGCCAGGCCTTGAGTTGCCTGCCGTCGATCTTCACTGCCGTCAACGTGTTCGGATAGAGATAAAGGTCGGCCGCGTTATGGATCGCGAGCGGTCCGGCCGCGATATCGGTGTAGTCGGAAGGACCGCCGAAGCCGGTCTTGAACGGCGCCGCGGCGGAGAGCACCGCGATGCCGGCGTACTGCGGCAGGTTTTTCGGGATATAGGCCTCGACGTATCCGCGTTGCGCGGTGTTGACCGGTTGCAGAGCAGTCACGTCGCCAAGTTCGGCGAAGTAGCTGGTCATCGCGAAATCGCTGTCGCCGATCGGTTGCGAGACGTACGCGATCGTCGCCTCGTGGACCGGCTCGACGAGTTTCGCGATCGCCGCGTCCGGTTCCACGAAACTGCCATCCGTCCGTTTGATATCGCGCACTTCCGAATGCGTTGCCTGCGCATCGATCGTCCAGTGGCGATCCCGGCGCACCAGTGCGAGTTCGATCACGCCGAGGCTCTTGCCCCAGAAGTTGCCCATCACGGCCGGCTTGCCGTGCACGAAGCCGCGCACGTTGTCGACGTCGGCGAGATGGTTGAATCGCGATTTCGGGTTGGCCGGATCCGGGAACGCCGCATGCGAGTGACCGAGCAGCAGCACGTCGATGCCGGGCACCTGGGCGAGATACCAGTTCGCGTTCTCCATCATCGAGCCGTACGGCGACGCATCGAGGCCGCCGTGCGAGATCGCGACCACGAGATCGACGTTCTGCGCGCGCAAGGCGGGCAGGAACTGCCGTGCGGCTTCGATCAATCCTTTCGTGTAGACCTTGCCATCGAGGTTGCGCTTGTCCCATTGCATGATCGTCGGCGGCGTGAAGCCGATGAGGCCGATCCGGATCGGCGCCACGATTTCGTGTCCATCGGCGGCGCGCACTTTCAGCTTGCGCTCGATCACCGCATACGGTTCGTAGATCGGCCGGCCGTCGCGGGCGCTGAACACGTTGGCCAGCACCAGCGGGTAATTCGGACCCTTGCAGCGACGGCGCCCGATGCCATCGACATTCATCGCCTGATCGGTGACCTGGGCGAGGAATGCGAGTCCGTAATTGAACTCGTGGTTGCCGATCGTGCCGCCGTCGTAGCCGAGCGCATCCATCGCGCGGTACATCGCCAGTTCCTCGCCGCAGCCGACCGGTTTCGCCAGCGCCTGATAGTCGGCCAGCGCCGTGCCCTGGATCGTGTCGCCGGCGTCGAACAACACCGAGTTCGGGAATTCCGCACGTGCCTGCTTCACCAGCGTCGCCATGCGCTCGAAGCCGAGCGTCTTGTCCTCGGCGAGCCTGTAATAGTCGTAGCTGCGGATGTTCGAATGGATGTCGGTCGATTCGAGGATCGCTAGCTGCGCGCGCGTGCCGTCGGCGATGGCCACACCGCGCGGCGCGACGGCGCAGGCGGAAAGGCAGGCGAGGGAAGCAGCGAGGAAAACGCGGGTGATGGAGCGGAAGATCACGAGACGGTTGCCGAGCGGTGCAGGGGAGCAACAACCTTAGCAGCAAGCCGCGCCAGGCGAGTGTCGTGCTTCTCGTTCTGCCTCGGGCGGAACGCCGCGTGGATGGTAGCGCGCCCGACGGCGATGGCCCACGCGACGCGCGCTCCGGTAAACTTGTGGACCGATCGACCCGCCGCCCGCCATGACCGTCCGCACCCGATTCGCCCCGAGCCCGACTGGCTACCTGCACATCGGCGGCGCGCGCACCGCGCTGTACTGCTGGCT
>JBIODY010000222.1:0-4535 GCA_044445505.1 Lysobacterales bacterium | reverse complement strand
TTGACGCCCTGGCTCCAGCTCAGCGTCGTGCCGAGAACCATCCCGAGCGCCCATCCGGCGAGCAGCGCATTCGCGCGGAACCAGTTCGTGTACAAGCCGAACACGACGGCCGGAACCACCTGCAGCATCCAGATCCCGCCGAGCAGTTGCAGGTTTATCGCATACTCCAGCGGCAGGAACACAACGAACACCAGCGCACCGAGCTTGACGACGAGCGAGGTGACTTTGGCGACGGTCGACTCCTGCTTCGCGGTCATGTCCCGGCTGATGTACGGCCGCCAGATGTTGCGCGTGACCAGGTTCGCCGCGCCGATCGACATGATCGAAGCTGGAACGAGCGCACCGAGCGCGATCGCGGCGAAGCAGAATCCGGCGAACCATTCCGGGAAACTTTTCAGGATCAGCGCCGGCACCACGGCGGTGCCTTCCGCAGCGACGTGCGCGGCGATCGCCATGTAGCCCATCAACGCGATCAACCCGAGCGCGACACTGTACGCCGGCAGCAGGATCGCATTGCGGCGAAGTGTCTCGGGGCCGGATGCGGCGAGCACGCCGGTCACCGCATGCGGATACATGAACAGCGCGAACGCGGAACCGAATGCGAGGCTCGCGAACGCCATCGCCTGGCCCGGATGCAGCAGGATTCCGGTCGCGCCGCCTTTCGCCGCGAACGAGCGTTCGGCCGCGGCGAACACCGCGCCGTAGCCGCCGAGTTGCGCAGGAATGACGATGACGGCGGCGATCACGAAGATGTAGACCATCGCATCCTTGACGAACGCGATCATCGCCGGAGCGCGCAGGCCGCTCGTGTAGGTGTACAGCGCGAGCACGACGAACGCGACAACCAGCGCGATCTCGGCGCCCTGCGCCACCGCACCGAAACCCATCGCCTCGAACACGACCTGCATGCCGACCAGTTGCAGCGCGATATAGGGCATCGTCGCGAGCACGCCGGTCAGCGCGAGCGCGAGCGCGAGCCAGTGGCTGCCATAGCGGCCGCGAGCGAAATCGGCGACGGTCAGATAATCGTGGCGCCGGCATACGTTCCACAGCCGCGGCATCAACATGAAGAAGATCGGATACGCGATGATGGTGTACGGCACCGCGAAAAAACCGTACGCGCCGACCGCGAACACCAGCGCCGGCACCGCGACTACCGTGTACGCGGTATACAGATCGCCTCCGAGCAGGAACCAGGTGATCCAGGTGCCGAAGCGGCGCCCGCCGAGCCCCCATTCGTGCAGGTGATCGAGATTCGCCGCCTTCCAGCGCGCGGCGACGAAGCCGAGCAGGGTCACCAGTGCGAAGAACGATGTGAAGACCGTCCACGCCGTCCAGTGCACGGCGCCGCTCATCGATGCCGTGCTCCATGGGCGAACCAGATCAGCGCCGGCAACAGCAGCATCCAGAGGAACAGATACCAGTAGAAGAACGGGAATCCCCACAGGCTCGGTTCGCGCAGGTTGTACAGCGGAACCGCGAGGGTGGCCACGAACGGGATCAGCAGGACGAGTCGGCGCATGGGCGGTCGGAATCCGGCGTCTCGATCAGCGGACGTCGCTCAAAGCATTCCTGCCAGATCCTGGCCGATGCTCTCCGGCGTATCGGTCGGCGCGTAGCGTTTGACGACGTCGCCGTTGCTGTCGACCAGGAACTTGGTGAAGTTCCATTTGATCGCTTCGCTGCCGAGCAGGCCTTTCGCCTCGTGCTTCAGATATTTGTACAGCGGATGCGCGTTCGCGCCGTTGACCTCGATCTTCGCGAACAGCGGGAATTTCACCGCGTAGTTCAGCGTGCAGAAGTTCCTGATCTCGGCCTCGTCGCCGGGTTCCTGATGCCCGAACTGGTCGCATGGGAAACCGAGCACGACCAGACCCCGGCCCTCGAACTTTTCGTGGAGTTTCTCCAGCCCTTCGTACTGCGGCGTGAACCCGCACTTGGATGCGACGTTGACGATCAGCATCGTCTTGCCGCGATACGCATCGAGCTTGCGCTGGTCGCCGTCGATGGTCTTGGCGCTGAAATCGTAGATCGAGGTCATGGCCGGACTCCCGCAGATGGACGAACGAGTTTAGGCGCGCCGCGGCGGCAACGAAAGCTCAGCCGACCCGCTGCAGCAGCATGCCGGGCTGCGCCGCGCCGGACGGCAAATAGTGGTCGACCAGCAGGAACGCGAACAGCGCCATCAGGTAGACGATCGAATAGTTGAACACGCGCATCGCGAAGAAGTCGTCCGGTGGATGCAGCAGGCGGATCGCGTAGTAGAGGAACGCGCCGCCGAGCACCAGCGCGCCACCGAGATAGAACAGCCCGCTCATGCCGGTCAGCCACGGCAACACGGTGATCACCAGCAAAAGCACGGTGTAGAACAGCACGTGCCAGCGCGTGTAGACGACGCCGTGGGTGACCGGCAGCATCGGTACCTGTGCGCGTGCGTAATCGTCGCGACGGAAGATCGCCAGTGCCCAGAAGTGCGGCGGCGTCCAGATGAAGATGATCAGGAACAGCAACAACGCGTACGGATGCACATGCCCCGTGACCGCGGCCCAGCCGAGCACCGGCGGCGCCGCACCGGCGGCGCCGCCGATCACGATGTTCTGCGGCGTCGCCCGCTTGAGGTACGCGGTGTAGACGATCGCGTAGCCGATCAGCGAGCAGAACGTCAGCACCGCGGTCAATGCATTCACCAGTGCGATCAGCACCGCCATCGACAGCGTGCCGAGAATCAGCGCAAACACCAGCACCTGGGTCGGCGTCAGCGTGCCGGTCGCGAGCGGCCGTTGCGAAGTGCGCGCCATCAGCTTGTCGATGCGCTGGTCGATCAGGTGGTTCAGCGCCGCCGCCGACGCGGCGGCCAGCCAGATGCCGATTGCGCCGGCAATCGCGGCGCGCAGCGGCGGCACGCCGGGGACCGCAAGCAGCATGCCGATCACGGCCGTGAACACGATCAGCGCGACGACGCGCGGCTTGGTCAGTTCATAGTATTGGCTGGCGATCGAGGGCATGGATGTCACTGTAGCGCAAGGGCTTGCATGTGTGGCCACGACGGTCGGCGGATGGAAACCGATGCCGGCAGCCGGAGGAAACGGCTACTGCGGCGTGCCGGCGATTCCCGCTCCACGACCCCCGGTTGCCGGCCCTTGCGTGCGCACCAGCAGCGCGATCAACGCCATCAGCAGCAACGCGGCGACGCCGTTGTGCGCAGTCGCGAGCGGCAGCGGCAGCAGCAACTTGACGTTGAGGATGCCGAGCGCGACCTGGCTGCAGACCAGCAGCCCGGCGATTGCCGCAGGCACGCGCAGGCCGCGTCGCCAGGCGAGAATCGCGGTTGCGAGCACTTGCGCGAACACGACGAGCGCACCGATCCGGTGCGCGATCTGGATCGCCGCGCGCGCGGCCGCGTCGAGCACCCCGCCCTCGTAGTTCACGCCGATACCGCGCCACAGAACGAAGCCCTCGCGGAAGTCGGTCCGCGGCCACCACGAGCCCGCGCAGGTCGGAAAATCCATGCCGCACGCGAGCGCGGCATAGTTCGCGCTGGTCCAGCCGCCGAGCGCGATCTGCACCGCAAGCAACCCCAGCGCAACGACGATCATCGGCTTGAGACGCACCTGCGGCAATGTCGGCACGCGGGTCTCGGCGAGGCGCAATGCGACATAGCCGAGCAAGGCGAAGGTCAACAGGCCGCCGAGCAGATGCGCCATCACGACCACGGGCTTGAGCAGCAAGGTCACCGTCCACATGCCGAGCATCGCCTGCAGGATCACCACCGCGAACGCGCCGACCGCGATGCGCCACGGTGCGGCGCGATCGAGCCGCCACGCCGCGAGCAACGGCAACGCGATCGCGACCAGCGAAAGCGCCGCCGACAGCTCGTAACGCCTGGCGATGTACAGCGATACGCCGAGCACAGCGGCGAGCGCAGCGCCCAGCACTGCGGCGAGCAGGGCCTTGCGTCGCCACGCCGCGACCAGCGCGAGCGCGAACACGAGTAACCCGAGCGTACCGGCGATCATCCGGTGCACCTGCTCGCGCCAGGCCTTGTGCGCCTCGAACGGCCGGTCCGGAAACGCGGCGTCGGCGCGCGCGATCTCGTGCGCGTGACCGGGCCAGGTCGCCTCGCCATAGCACGTCGGCCAATCCGGACAGGACAAGCCGGCATTCGACAGACGCACGAATGCGCCGAACACGATCACCAGGAACGCGAACACGGCCGCGAACGCGGCAAGACGCGCGGGCGTCGGATTGCGCGCCGTCATCAGCTCTTGACCACCCGCTCGAGATCCTTGCGCAGCCTGTTGGCGTCGTAGCCGACGGGATAGCGCAGGACCAGAAAACCGTGCGGATCGGCGAATGCGACCGCGACCTCGTCGTCCGCGACCGGACGCAGGCTCGCGAGTCTCGCCCCGACATCGTGCGCGGTTTGCACCGGCCTCAGCGCGGCGAGCACCGGCGCGGGCGGAGGGTCGCCCAGTACGACCACGCGCACCCGATGGGAATTCTGGTTCAGGGTCAGCCTCGCGCGGCGCAACTCG
>JBIODY010000221.1:0-4544 GCA_044445505.1 Lysobacterales bacterium | reverse complement strand
GGATGATCACATCCTTCTTGTGCTCGACCAGGCGCTTGGCGCGCTCGATCACCATCTCGGCGACCTGCACGTGGCGCACCGCGGGCTCGTCGAAGGTCGAGGCGACCACTTCGGCGCGCACACCGCGCTGCATCTCGGTGACTTCCTCGGGACGCTCGTCGATCAGCAGGATGATCAGGTGCGCATCCGGGTGGTTGTGCACGATCGCCTGGGCGACGTTCTGCAGCATCATCGTCTTGCCGGCCTTGGGCTGGCTGACGATCAGGCCGCGCTGGCCGCGGCCGATCGGCGCGACCAGATCGAGGATGCGGCCAGTGATGTCCTCGCTCGACCCGTTGCCGCGTTCCAGATGGAACGACTTGCGCGGGAACAGCGGAGTCAGGTTCTCGAACAGCACCTTGTTCTTCGACATCTCCGGCGGTTCGCCGTTGATGTGATCGACCTTCAGCAGCGCGAAGTAGCGTTCGCCTTCCTTCGGCGGGCGGATGCGGCCGGTGATGTAGTCGCCGGTGCGCAGGTTGAAGCGGCGGATCTGGCTCGGAGAGACATAGATGTCGTCGGGGCCGGCCAGGTACGAGGCATCGAAACCGCGCAGGAAGCCGAAGCCGTCCTGCAGGATCTCGAGCACGCCTTCGCCGTAGATGCCGCCGCCGGCACGCGCATGCGCTTTCAGGATGAAGAACACGATGTCCTGCTTGCGCGCGCGCGCGACGCCTTCCTGCACGCCGAGTGTTTCGGCGAGCGCGAGCAGTTCCGCGGCGTTCTTGCGCTTGAGCTCGTTGAGATCGATCAGCGGACCGTTGCCGCCTCCATTCTTCGACTCGTCGTACTCCTCGTCGTCGCCGCCGTTCTTGTAGCCCTGCGGATTGTTGCCGCCGCCGTGACGGCCGCCGCGACGATCGCGCCGGCCGCGGCGCGGCTGACCCTGGTTCTGACCTTGCTGCTGGCCGCCCTGGCCCTGGCCCGACTGCGGATTGACGTTGCCGTCGGCGTTGTCGCCGCCGCCGCTGCCGGCGTCGTCGCTCTGGTTGTGCGAGTCGGCCGATGCGGGCGCGGTTTCCTGCGGCGCTTGCGCCTGCTGGCCTCGTGGATTGCGTTGCCGCGGCTCGGCACGGCCTTCGCCGGCGGCGCCTTGGCCGCTATCGTTCGTTTCGTTTTCGGACACGGGCAATCCTCGCTGGGCGCCGTTGATGGAACTGGGAGGGAAAGGATCGGAGAGAAGCGGGCGGAGCAGCTCAAGGCTCCGGGCGCTGGAGACTAACTTAGCACAAAGGCAGGGGCGAAGGGGCCAGGGCGAGGGGCGAGGGCTGGCAGAAACGGCCTTCTCGCCTCTCGCCCGCGTCCCTGTTCCTCAGGCACTCGCCTTGTCGTCTGAGGCAATCGCCTTGTCGATCATCTGCGCGAGCTGGGTCTTGCTGACCGCGCCGACCTGGGTCGCCTCGACCTTGCCGTCCTTGAAAATCATCAGGGTCGGGATGCCGCGTACGCTGTAGTTGCGCGGGGTCTTCTGGTTGTGGTCGATATTGATCTTGGCGACCTTGAGCCGGCCCTTGTAGGTGGTGGCGAGATCGTCGAGCAGCGGCGCGATCATCTTGCACGGGCCGCACCATTCGGCCCAGAAATCGACCAGCACTGGCTCGGGCGATTTGAGGACCTGGGCCTCGAACTGGTCGTCGCTGACGTGCGAAATATGTTCGCTCACGGGATTCTCCGGATAGACTTGAGTGGCAGGCGACCGAGCGCCCTGGACGGGCTTCCGCTACACTCACGCCGTTCGGCGGTGCAGACGGCAACGGAAAGGGGTGCGGAACGCACGGCCCCATTTCAGCCGAAACGATCGACACGCGCAAGTTGGGGACGCCGCTGCGCATTGCAAGACCGCATCGCGCCGCCATCTATTCGCCATCGCGAGCCGCGTCCAACCGGCAGAACCCGGTCACGCGCGCGTGCCAACCGACGTTCGGCTTGTCCGCGCGCCCCCCATCGCATTCACGCAGATTCCCTTAATGTCCCAACATCCGATCACCGATATCACCTTCGAAAGCTTCGACCTGCATCCGCGCCTGCTCTCGGGCCTGCATGCATGCGGTTTCACGCGTTGCACGCCGATCCAGGCCCTGGCCCTGCCGCTCGCGCTGGCCGGCCGCGACGTCGCCGGCCAGGCGCAGACCGGCACCGGCAAGACCGGCGCGTTCCTGGTCGCGGTGCTGAACCGCCTGCTGACCAGACCTGCGGTTGCGGATCGCAAGCTGACCGACCCGCGCGCGATCATCATCGCCCCGACCCGCGAGCTGGCGATCCAGATCGACAAGGACTTCCGCAGCATCGGCCGCGACACCGGCCTGACCTCGGCGCTGATCTACGGCGGCGTCGACTACGACAAGCAGCGCGACGCACTGAAAGCCGGTTGCGACCTGATCATCGCGACACCGGGGCGCCTGATCGACTACCTCAAGCAGCACGTGTTCTCGTTCAACGCGATCGAGGTCGTGGTGATCGATGAGGCCGATCGCATGTTCGACCTCGGCTTCATCAAGGACATCCGCTTCCTGTTCCGGCGCATGCCGCCGCGTGAGCAGCGCCAGGGCATGTTGTTCTCGGCGACCCTGAGCCACCGTGTGCTCGAGCTCGCCTACGATCACATGAACAGCCCGGAGAACCTCGCGGTCGAAGCCGACAACGTGACCGCGGACCGGGTGCGCCAGGTCGTGTATTTCCCCGCCAAGGAAGAGAAGCTGCCGCTGCTGGTCAATCTGCTTTCGCGTGTCGACGCGAATCGCAGCCTGGTGTTCGTGAACACCAAGATCGCCGCGGAGAAGGTCACGCGCGCGCTCGAGCGCCATGGCTTCACGGTCGCCACCTTGTCCGGCGACGTGCCCCAGGCCAAGCGCGAGCGCCTGCTCGGCAAGTTCCAGAAGGGCGAGATCGAGGTGCTGGTCGCGACCGATGTCGCCGCGCGCGGGCTGCACATCACCGCGGTCAGCCACGTCTTCAACTACGACCTGCCGCACGATGCGGAAGACTACGTGCACCGCATCGGCCGCACCGCGCGCCTGGGTGCCGAGGGCGACGCGATCAGTTTCGCCTGCGATCTGTATGCGATGGGCTTGCCGGATATCGAGGCCTATATCGAGCAGAAGATTCCGACCGCGGCGATCACCGCGGACCTGTTGGCTGCGCCGCCGGCGCGCGCACGCGCGGCCGTGGTCGCCGCGAGCGCCGACGACGAAGCGGCCGACGATGCGCGCAACACCGCCGGGCCGCCGCCGAAGAGCGGTACCGCGCCGCATTCTTCGCGCGCCACCCATCCGCGCAGCGGCGAGCGCGGCGGGCGCGACGCTGCAGCCGGTTCCGGTCGACGCCATCCGCTGCGCGATCCGGCGAAACCACCGCGCGCCGCGCCGGCGGCTCCCGCGCCGGCGGCGCCAGCAATGCCGGCCTCATCATCTGCAGGGCCGATCCTGAACGGTGTCGCAGACGCAGCCGCGCCGCGCAAGCGCAACCGCCGCGGCGGCCGCGGCCGCAAGCGCCGCGAAGTTGGCGAGGCGGCCGCCGCGGCGCCGCCGCGCAACGGTGAGCGCAACGGCCAATCGCATGCATCGGTCGCGGAGCACAAGCCCGATCGCAAGCCGCGGCGCGAACACGCGCCACGTCCGGAGCATGCCTCCGCCGTGCATGCGCAGCCGGTCGAGCCGTCGCAGCACCTGCCGACCAAACCCGGTTTCTTCCGCCGCATCGCTCGCCTGTTCGGCCCGCGCTGAGCGCGTCGGCGGCAGCCACCGGTCCCGTCCGGGTCCGCGCCCCGGCGGCTGCATCGGGCGCGGTTTTCATGCACACGCTCCGGCTTTGCTACGCTTGGGCTTGCTGGCGCGATGCACGGACGCATCGCTCGCGGATCGATCACTCGGGTGATGGTCCGCGCAGCAGGTGGCGCGGCCCTGTCGCGACCGTGCGAGCTGAACAGTCCCGGACCGGCTTTTCGGCATCCCGCAAACTCGTGGAACCGCCCGCGCATGCGTCTGCGCTTTTCCGGAATCGATCGCGATCGCCACGCGGAGGCCGCGGCACTGCTGTGCTGCGTGGCGTTCGCCGCGCTCGCGCTGTGGCTCCTCGTACGCCTGGTATGGGCGCTGCTGCCGCGGGGTGATGCGGCGTTCGATACGCCGGTGCGGATGGCCGGAACCGCGGCCGGCGCAGTGCCGGCGCAATCGATCGCGAAGTGGCATCTGTTCGGCAACACGCCGCTTCGACCCGGCGCCGGTCCCGGCGCGCCGCCCACCACGTTGTCGCTGGTCCTGCGCGGCACCGTCGCGGATCGCGATCCGCGCGCCGGCGTCGCGTTGATCGACGATCCGGATCACGGCGAGCGCGCACTCAAGGTCGGCGAGGAAGTCGCGCCCGGTGCGCGCCTCGCCGGCGTCTACCCCGATCACGTGGTGCTCGAGCACGAGGGCACGCAGGAAACCCTGACCTTGCCGCGCGAGCGCAACCTCGCACCGGCCGACGTGGTGCGACCGACGCCGGCGACGGTGACCGGGCGCGCG
>JBIODY010000220.1:0-4594 GCA_044445505.1 Lysobacterales bacterium | reverse complement strand
TTTCCGGGCAACTT
The DNA here is from genome assembly GCA_044445505.1 of Lysobacterales bacterium. Taxonomy (GTDB): domain Bacteria; phylum Pseudomonadota; class Gammaproteobacteria; order Xanthomonadales; family Rhodanobacteraceae; genus Dokdonella_A. The sequence continues at coordinate 4,580 of JBIODY010000220.1, read as the reverse complement.
CACAGCGAGCGCACCAGCTTGCGCAGCGCCGGCAGGTTGCGCCGGCTGACTTCGAGCGTGGCGGTCACGCCGTCGACGTTCGCGAACAGGCGGCCGTCCACCGCGCGGGTGAGGCCGGCGAGCTTCGTGCGCATCCACCGCCATTGCCTGATCGCGCGCGCGAAGCGCTCGCCGAATTCGTCCTCGAGCGATTTCAATGGTTCCTCGATCAGCACTTCGCCTTTGGCGTGGTGCACGACGACGTACTTGTCTTCGGCGAGCAGGTAGTCGACCTCGGCGACCGGCACCAGCACCAGGCTGCCGCGCACACGCGCGCACAGGTGGGTACGCCGGCGTCCCGCTTCGCTGGCCTGTTCGACGCCGCGCGCCTGGCCGCCGCTCCAGCGGCGCGCCTTCGCGAGTGCCGCGCGCAGGCGTTCATCGCGCACCGGCTTGACCAGATAGTCGACCGCATTCGCCTCGAACGCTGCCAGTGCGTGTTCTTCATAGGCGGTGCAGAAGATCACGCCGGGCGGCGCCTGCAGCGCGCCGAGATGGCGCGCGGTTTCGAGGCCATCCATGACCGGCATGCGGATGTCGAGCAGGATCAGGTCCGGTTGCAGGCGCTGCACCGACTCCAGCGCCTCGCGCCCGTTCGTCGCGGCGCCGACGACCTCGACGCCGCCGATATCGGCCAGCAATGCAGCGAGCCGTTCGCGCGCAAGCGGCTCGTCATCGACGATCAGCACCTTCATCGGGCGGACGCCTTGGTCACACGGGCCTCTGCGGCAGGCGCATGTTCACGCTGTACTTCTCCGGTCCCGGTTCGACGCGCAGTTGCGCACGCGTGCCGAAATGGTACTCGATGCGCGCGCGCACGTTGGCCAGTGCGACGCCGTTGCGGCGCGGCGGCGGATCGGGCGGCAGCGGATTCTCGACCATGATCTCGATGCCGCCCGCGATGCGCCGCCCGCGCAGGGAAAGCGTGCCGCCATCGGCGCGCGGCTGGATGCCGTGATAGACCGCATTCTCGACCAGCGGCTGCAGCAGCAGCGGCGGCAGCGCGAAATCGCGCGGCAGGTCGGCGATATCCATCTCGACCACCAGGCGTTCGCCGAGGCGCAGGCGCTCGATCTGCAGATAGCGCGCAATCAGGTCGAGCTCCTCGCCGAGCGTGGCAAGCGCCGCATCCGCGGCGAACGCGGCGCGGAACAGGTCGGACAGATTCTCGACCGCGAGTTCGGCCTCGACCGGGCGCGTGCGGATCAGGCTCGCGATCGTGTTCATGCTGTTGAACAGGAAATGCGGGCGGATGCGCGCCTGCAGGGCCTCGACCTGCGCCTTCGCCACGGCGCGTACGCGCTCGCGCCATTGCTCGAGCACGAACAGGTAGCGCAGCAACGCGGCCGCGATCAACGCGCAGATCGCGGTGTTGCCGAGCACGAAACGCGCACTCATCCCGGCCGGCACGCTCAGACCCAATCCGAGTGCCTGGTCCATGCGGCACACCACGCTGCTTGCGAGCGCGGTCACGGCCAGGCTGACGAACCAGGCGAGGATGAATCCGGCGCGCGCGTCCAGTCGTTCCAGCGGCGCGCGCAGCGAACACAGCACGACCGCGTTCAGCAGCGCCAGCCATTGCACGTAGACGCTGATCACACCGAGCCGCGGCAGCCAGGGCCGCGGCGCCGCCTCCGGCGCCAGCACCAGCACCAGCGCGACCAGTTCGGCGACGACCATCACCGCGAACAGCGTCGGCGCGCTGCAGAACTGCGGCAGCCAGTTCGGTGTCGTCGGAGTGCTGCGTTGCTGCACCGGCCCTCCTTGTTTCGTGGGAGCGGCTTCGACCGCGATGCTTTTGTGCGGCACGGCGAACACCATCCCCACCCAACCCCGCGCATCCTGCGCTCGCGAATCCGGTCCGCACACCCTTGTGCGGCCGTTCGCCGGCGATCGCTGCCCGGCGGCAGTGATCGAACCCCGGCTCACCCCCTTGAAGGGGAGGGCTTGAAAAGCATCGCGGCTGAAGCCGCTCCTGCGGTCGCGCCTACCTTAGCAGGATGCGCGGATCAGCTCGCGGTGGCGAGCCGCGCGCCGATCCACGCGCGCAGGTCGGCGATTTCCTCGGCGCACACCGAATGCGCCATCGGATAGGAATGCCATTCCACGGCATAGCCGAACGCTTCGAGCGCATCGCGGCTGCGGCTGCCGAGCGCCTGCGGCACGACCTGATCGGCGCTGCCGTGCCCCATGAAGATCGGCAGGCCCGCGTTCTGCGCACTGCGTTCGTCCGCGGTCTTCGTGTCGAGCGGCAGATAGGTCGACAGCGCGACGATGCCGGCGAGCCTCGCCGCATGCCGCACGCCGCCGGCGAGCGCGATCGCGCCGCCCTGGGAGAAACCCGCCAGCAACACGCGTGCGGAGGCGATGCCGCGGGTCGCCTCGCGCGCGATCAGTTCGTCGAGTTGCGCGATCGATTCACGGATACCCGCTTCGTCCTGCTTGTCCGCGATCGCGACGCCGCGGATGTCGTACCAGGCACGCATGCGCAGCCCGTTGTTGATCGTGACCGCACGTACCGGCGCATGCGGAAACACGAAGCGCAACGGTGGCCACGCGCGGTCGACGAGTTCGGGCACCACGGCTGCGAAGTCGTTGCCATCGGCGCCGAGGCCGTGCAGCCAGATGATCGCGTGGCGCGGGTTCGGTGCGGTTTCGATTTCTACGCCGGGCAGGAGCATGGGATTTTGGATTTGGGATTTGGGACAGGCTGCCGGATGGGCGCGCGTTTGCCAAGCACGATCGGATTGCCCCCATCCGCCTGCGGCACCTTCCCCCGCTACGCAGGGGAAGGGAAAGCCAGCCACGTCGCGCGGTCGCGTTGTTCCTTCCGCTTGCGGGGGAAGGTCGAAGCCGCCATCCGGCGGCTGAGGGCAGGCGGAAGGGGGCACCCTGCAGCCGGGGTTCCATCCATACCCGCTGACTTCCGGCCCGGTCGCGCGACTCCACTTGCGGCTATCCTGCGCGTTTTTCCAATGCCGTTCCGGAGAATCCGCATGCAGCGCGCGCTCATCGCCATCCTCGCCGCCTGGCTCACCCTCGCCGCCGCGCCCGCACGCGCGCTCACGCTCGAGCAGGCGATGGCCGATCCGGACTGGATCGGATCGCCAGTCGAACAGGCGTACTGGAGCGTCGACGGACTGCATCTGTACTATCGCCTGAAGCAGACCGGATCGTCGGTCCGCGACCTGCACCGCGTCGATCTCGCCACCGGCAAGGACAGCGTCGTCGACGCGCAGGCGATGGCGAATGCGGACGGCGCCGATCCGGTGTTCGACCGCAGCCATGCGCGCGCCGCGTTCGTGCGCAACGGCGACGTGTTCCTGCGCGAGGTCGCCGGTGGCCGCCTGGTCCAGGTCACACGCACGCCGGAACCCGAAGCGTCGCCGCAGTTTTCCGCGGACGGTCGCGCGCTGCAGTACCGGCGCGGCAACGATTGGTTCGTCTACGACATCGCCGGCGGCATCTCCGGACCGGCCGCGATCGTCAAGGCCGACAAGGACCCGGAAGCGAAGAAGCCGGATGAACTCGGCCAGCAGCAATTGCGCTATTTCTCGACCCTGCGCCAGGTCAAGACCGACCGCGAGGCGCAGAAGCGCCACGCCGACGAATTCGCGCACGGCGACGCCACGCGCGCGCCGCTGCCGTTCCATATCGGCGACGAGGTCAAGATCGAAGGCACGTCGCTTTCGCCGGACGGACGCGCGCTGCTCGTCGTCACCTCACCGAAGGGTTACGACGCCGGCAAGCGCGGCCACCTGCAACGCTTCGTCACCGAATCCGGCTACGAGGAACAGGAAGAGGAACGCACGCGCGTCGGCCGCGCCGATCCGGCGCCGCAGTCGCTGCTGCTGCTCGATCTGGCCAGGCACGAACAGCACAAGCTCGACGTCGCCGACCTGCCCGGCATCCACGACGATCCGCTGAAGGCGGTGCGCGAGGAGAACCGGAAGCTCCAGCGCGAGCGCGGCATCGAGACCCGATCCGCCGCGAAGGAAGACGATGCCGCGGACAAGGATGAGAAGAAGAACAAGGACGAGAAGAAGGACGACCAGCCGAAAGCCCGCGCGGTGCGCATCGTCGCCAACACCGAAGACGGCGGTGGCGGCGGCATCGCCTGGAGCGAGGATGGCAAGTCGCTGGCGATCCAGATCCGCAGCATCGACAACAAGGACCGCTGGATCGCGAGCGTCGATATCGCTGCGCACAAGCTCGTCAATCAGCATCGCCTCACCGATTCGGCCTGGATCAACTGGGGCTTCAACGAATTCGGCTGGGAGAAGGACAACCGCACGCTCTGGTACGTATCCGAAGAAACCGGTTACGCGCAGCTCTACGCGAAGGCACCGGGCGGCAAGGCGAACGCGCTGACGCGCGGCCAGTTCGAAGTGTCGGCGCCGGTGCAATCGCCGGACGGACGCGCGCTGCTCGTCGTCACCTCGCCGAAGGGTTACGACGCCGGCAAGCGCGGCCACCTGCAACGCTTCGTCACCGAATCCGGCTACGAGGAACAGGAAGAGGAACGCACGCGCGTCGGCCGC
>JBIODY010000219.1:0-4597 GCA_044445505.1 Lysobacterales bacterium | reverse complement strand
TCAAAAACCGTTCGATCCACCAGCGGCAAAAAAGGCGAAGTGTAATCCACTCGTCGCACTGCGCGCGCGCGATTGCGTCGCGATTTGCAAGGTCCATACTTTGCCGCCCGTCACGCCGGCGGCGCGCCGCCGCGCGGGCGGGCATTCGCAACATCCACCGAGGAGGAAGGGCCATGAACGCTCGCTGTTGCCATTCGGCACTGATCGCGACACTGGTGCTGGTGTTTCTGTTGCTACCTGGAATGAATGCCATCGCCGCCGACAAGGCGATGTCCAGGACCGCCGCCAGCGGAAATATCGCGGACAGGTGGGTATTGTGGCCGAAGGCCGGCCAGACCAGGGAATTCGAAGCCGCGGTCAAGGAACACGCCGCATGGCGCAAGAAATCCGGCGAGCCGTTCGAGTGGACGACCTACCAGCCGATCGTCGGCACCGACCTCACCTACTATGTGATCCGCTCCGACAACCACCAATGGAAGGATTTCGACGCCGAGGCGGCCTGGAGCATGAAGGCCAAGACGGATGATGCCTACGAGCAGCAGGTGGGCGTTCACGTTGCGCGCATCGAGCACTTCTTCGAGGAAACCGACGCCGCGCACAGCAACTATGCCCCGAACAAGGACGACAAGTACTTCGGCGTGACCTCGCGGCACCTCAAGTCCGGCTCGCGTGGCGAAATGATGGGCGCGCTGGGCAAGATCCACAAAGCCCTGAGCGACGAAAAATGGCCGTACCGCTACCGGCTCGCCTGGCTGGTAGGCGGAAGCGACGACCTGCGCATCGTCGTTCCGATGAAGAGCTATGCCGAGATGGCCGACCCGGATCCATCGCTGGCCAAGGTGCTGGCGAAAGCGCTCGGATCGGACGACGCGGCGGGCGCCGCGTTGAAGCAATTCGGCAGTTCGTTCGAGGGCGAGGACTACACGGTCTTCGCGATCCGGCCGGATCTGTCGACGCAGAAGTAGCAGTGCGCAGCGTCGACGCCCCTCCCGGAATTCCGGGAGGGGCGTGTTGCCGCTTACGCGTCCACGCGCTTCGCGCCGGCGGCCAGCCCGGATTTCAGGCTGGCCTCGATGAACCCGTCGAGATCGCCATCGAGCACCTTCTGCGTGTCGGTGCGCTCGATGCCGGTGCGCAGGTCCTTGATCCGCGACTGGTCGAGCACGTAGTTGCGGATCTGGCTGCCCCACCCGATGTCGGACTTGGTCGCCTCCAGCGCATCCTTCTCGGCGTTGCGCTTCTGCACCTCGCGCTCGTACAGCTTCGCCTTCAGCATCTTCATCGCGCGATCGCGGTTCGCGTGCTGCGAGCGTTCGGTCTGGCAGGCGACGACGACGCCGCTCGGCACATGCGTGATGCGCACCGCCGACTCGGTCTTGTTGACGTGCTGGCCGCCGGCGCCCGACGACCGGTAGACGTCGGTCTTCAGGTCGGCCGGATTGATCTCGATATCGATGTCGTCGTCGACTTCCGGGGCGACGAACACCGAGGTGAAACTCGTATGCCGGCGGTTGTCGGAGTCGAACGGCGACTTGCGCACCAGCCGGTGCACGCCGATCTCGGTCTTCAGCCAGCCGTACGCATAGTCGCCCTCGACGCGGAAGGTCGCGCTCTTGATACCGGCGACTTCGCCGGCGGACGCCTCCAGCAGTTCGGTCTTCCAGCCGCGCGTCTCGCACCAGCGCAGGTACATGCGCAGCAGCATCTCGGCCCAGTCCTGCGCCTCGGTGCCGCCGGCGCCGGCCTGGATGTCCACGAACGCGTTCGCGCTGTCCATCTCGCCGGAGAACATGCGCTGGAACTCGAGTTTGTCGACCTGCGCCGCGAGCGATTCGATGTCGTCGGCAACCGCGATCGCGGTGCCCTCGTCGCTCTCGGCGACCGCCAGGTCGAGCAGGTCGCGGGCTTCGCCCAGGCTGTCGGTCAGGCTGCGAATACCGCCGACGACACGCTCCAGACCCGCGCGTTCCTTGCCGAGATCCTGCGCACGCTGCGGATTGTTCCAGATATGCGGATTTTCGAGCTCGCGGCTTACTTCCTCGAGGCGTTCGGCCTTGGCTTCGTAGTCAAAGATACCCCCTGAGCGACTCAACGCGGGCCCTGAGGTCCGCGATGCGCGCGAGGATCGGATTGGTTTCGATCATGGTTGAACTCGTGGATTGCGGGCGCCGCGCGGCGGCGCCCTCGGCAAAGCCTGCAGGATAGCAAACAGGCAAGGCGCTCGTGAGCCAGGATCGCGTCGGCATCGACGACCGCGCGACTCCGGCCCCGCCCGCGAGCAGGAGCGACGAAAAGCGCGGACGACACGCGACGCCGATGACGACAGATCGACGTTGCCGATGCAGGCGTCGTCACGAATGCGGTCAGATCGCCTCGATGTGGCGCACGACCAGTTGCAACCGGTCGCGTCCGTTCCATTGATCGACGTCGAGCTGATACACCGCGCGCAGGCGTGACGGCGGCGGCATCGCCTCGAGCGCGTTGAACATGATCGCCTCGAGCGGCTCGGCGCGCCCGACCAGACGCAGCGTGAGCTTCAGATGGCGCTCGCCGACCGCACGCCACGATTCCACTTCGAACGCATTGTCGAACGCCGGTTCGGCGAACCCCTGCCCCCACGGCACCGCGTAGCGCAGCGCCTGCGCCGTATCCAGGTTGAAATCGTCGGCGGCGAGTTCGCCGTCGCTCCACAGGAATTGTTCGAGCATTTCGGCATCGAGGCGGCGGTGTGCAACCGCATCGAACTCCGCAGCGAAGCGCGTCAGATCCGCTGCGCAGATCGTCAACCCGGCTGCCATCGCATGGCCGCCGAAACGCGTGATCAGACCGGGACAGGTCACATCGATTTCAGCCAGCGCGTCGCGCAGGTGGAAGCCCGCGATCGAGCGCGCCGAGCCGCGCAGTTCAGTGCCTGCGTGCGTGTCCTGCGCTCGCGCATCGGGAAGCGAGGGTCCATTTTCAAGTGCGGCAAACGCGACGACCGGGCGATGCAGGCGTTCCTTGAGTTTCGAGGCGACGAGTCCGACCACACCCGGGTGCCAGTCCGCCTCGTGCAGCACGACGCCGTGTGGCGGTGCGTCGCCGCGGTAGCGATCGAGAAAGGTGGCGACCATGACCTCGGCCTGCTCGACCATCGCCGACTGCAGCTCCCGGCGCTGCGCATTGATCGACGACAACTGCCCGGCCAGTGCAGCCGCCTGCACAGGCTCGTCGCTGAGCAGGCATTCGATGCCGAGTCCCATGTCGTCGAGACGGCCTGCCGCATTGATGCGCGGGCCGAGCGCGAAGCCGAGGTCGCTCGCCACCGCCCGCGTCATGTCGCGGCCGGCTGCGCCGTAAAGCGCCGCAACGCCGGCGCAGCAGCGCCCGGCACGGATCCGGCGCAAGCCGGCATCGACCAGAATGCGATTGTTCGCATCCAGCGGGACGAGATCGGCTACCGTGCCGAGGGCAACCAGATCCAGCAATACGGAAAGGTCGGGCTCGGCCGCACCGCGCGCCGCGAACAGGCCGGTCGCGCGCAAGTGCGCGCGTAGCGCGAGCAGCAGATAGAACATCACGCCGACGCCGGCCAGCGCCTTGCTCGGGAATTCGTCACCCGCAACATTCGGGTTCACGATCGCATCGGCACCGGGCAGGGTCTCGCCGGGCAGATGATGGTCGGTCACGACGACGCGGATATCGCGCGCGCAGGCCGCGGCCACGCCGGCATGGCTGGCGATGCCGTTGTCGACGGTCAGGATCAACCATGGGACTTCCGCGCCGGCCAGCGTGTCGACCAGGCTGGTCGAGAGGCCGTAGCCGTCGCGAAACCGGTTCGGCACGCGATAGCCGATATTGCGCGCACCGAGCAGGCGCAGGCCGCGCACGGCGACTGCGGTGCCGGTTGCGCCGTCGCAATCGAAATCGCCGACGACGCAGATACGCTCGTCCGCGGCGATCGCGGCGGCAAGCAAGGCGCACGCCCGCCCGATGCCACCGAGCGTGGACGGTGCGACGAGATCGGCGAGGCGCGTTCGCGCCACGTCGACCGGCGCGAGCCCGCGGGCCGCAAACACGCGCGCAAGCAGAGGATGCATATCGACGGGCCATGCATGCGCTGCGGTCGCGCCATTGCGTCGACGGATGGCGATCGGTTTCATGCGGATGCAAAATGTGGTGGGAGCGGCTTCAGCCGCGACGCCTTGATGGCCTCCCCTTCAAGCGGAGGGTTGGGTGGGGATGATGCTCGCCAAGCATCGCAGGCATCGCGGCTGAAGCCACTCCTACGGCGCATTTCGCGACGCGTCAAACCTCGTAACGCACGCTGATGATCTCGTAGTTTCGCGTGCCGTTCGGCGCGTTGAACTCGAAGCTGTCGCCCAGGTTCTTGCCGATCAGCGCCCGCGCGAACGGCGACGACACCGAAATCAGCCGCTGCTTGATGTCCGCTTCGAGGTCGCCGACGATCTGGTAACTGACTTCCTCGCCCGAGTTCTCATCGGCCAGATCGACGATCGCGCCGAACACGATACGAGTGCCCGCGTTGAGTCGTGACACATCGATCACGTCGGCGTGCGACAACGCTGCTTCAAGTTCGTTGATGCGGCCTTCGATG
>JBIODY010000218.1:0-4611 GCA_044445505.1 Lysobacterales bacterium | reverse complement strand
TCGTCATGGTCTCGATTCCGGACTGGGGCGTGACCCGCTTCGCGCGCGAACACGACCGCGATCCGCAACAGGTCGCGACGCAGATCGATGCGTTCAATGCGGCGGCGCGCACGATCGCAAACGCACACGGCTGCATCTGGGTCGACATCACGGCGTTGTCCCGCGCCGCCGCCGACGCGCCGGGCATGCTCGTCGACGATGGCCTGCATCCCTCGGCAGCGCAGTACGCGATATGGACGGACGCGATCGTGGCCTGCGTCGTCCCGGCGCCGGCCCTGGCCCGGCTGCGCTTCGACGCCCACTCCGCGTGACCGCCGCCGGGTATTGGCGACGAACCGCGACCACCGCCTTTGAGCCGGCCCTCCGGCGATCGGCATTGCATCACGGATTGCGACAAATCATCGCGCTGGCTTAACGCAAGCCGAACAACTTTGCCCGAAGCCTTTGTTACGGTCGCGCCTCCACGGGCGGCCGCTTCCACAAGGTGGTGCCTTCCGATGTTGCCGGGGAGCGCCGCCTGATGCCATTCAAACGGATGACAGTCCTGTTCCTGCTGGCTTTTTTCGGGCTTTCCGCTGCATCCGCGCGGGCCGATGCGCAATCCAGTGTCGATGCGTCAGCATTCCGATCCTCGAGCTCGCCGTGGTTCAGCCTCGCAACCGAGCTGGCGTCACCGGCGGTGCTGCCGGACATCCCGGCATCGACACGCCCGACCGGGACCGTCACCGCCTCGCCCGAAACCCGGCTGCGCAAGCTGCTTGCGGACTTCTCGATGACCCTGCGCAATATCCGCTACCGCCGTGGCGGTCGCGAACCGGCGACCGGTTTCGACTGCAGCGGATTCGTGCACTACGTGTTCCACCACAGCGTGGGCGCGGATCTGCCTCCCGATTCAGCCAGCCAGTTCATGAGCGGCGCGAAGATCACCCGCGCAGACATGCAGACCGGCGACTTGGTGTTCTTCCGCATCCGTGGCCGACACATCTCGCATGTCGGCATCTATCTCGACAACGGCCGCTTCATCCATTCGCCCTCGACCGGCAAGAGCGTCAGCATCAGCCGCCTCGATGATCCGTACTGGGCGAAACACTTCGTCGGCGCGAAGCGGCCGAAAGTCCTGTCGTAAGCGTGTCGTAAGTGCGAAGCTCTGCGATCCGGACCCGGCCGCGCGCGCCGCGGCGTATCATTGGCGGTCCCTTCCAGTGGATCCCGGCATGTCGCTCGACCCTGCCACGCGCGCCCGCATCGAGGCGCTGCTCGCGACCCATCCCGTCGTGCTGTTCATGAAAGGCACGCGCCACGCGCCGCAATGCGGTTTTTCCGCGGCCGCCGTGGACCGCCTCGACAGCCTGCTCGACGACTATGCGACCGTCGACGTGCTCGCGGACGAACAGATCCGCGCCGGCATCAAGGCGTTCGGCAACTGGCCGACGATCCCGCAGCTGTACATCGGCGGCGAACTCGTCGGCGGCGCCGACATCGTGCAATCGATGTTCGATTCCGGCGAGCTGCATCGCTTGCTCGGGGCATCGGCACCCGATCGCACGCCGCCGGTGTTGACGATCTCCGATGCCGCAGCGGACAAGGTCCGTGCCGCGCTCGCCGACGCCGGCGGGATGAAGCTGTTCCTGCTCGTAGACGGCCGCTTCCAGCCGCAATTCCAGTTGCGCGAGGCCGGAGCCAACGACATCGTGGTGATCGCGAACGGACTCGAGATCCATTTCGACGCCGCCAGCGCGGCGCGCGCGCGCGGCGCGAGCATCGACTGGACCGCGACGCCGCACGGCGAGGGCCTGGCGATCTTCCTGCCGGAAGCGCCGCAGGTGCTGAAATCGCTCGACGTGCGGGGCCTGAAGCGCCGCCTCGATGCCGGCGACATCACCGTGATCGACGTGCGCCCAGCGCGCGACCGCGCGCTCGCGCCGTTCGCCGGAGCCGAGATCCTCGAACCCGATACGCATGCGCGCCTGACGTCGTTGCCCAGGGACACCCCGCTCGCGTTCATCTGCCACCACGGCAATGCGAGCCGCAACGCGGCCGAACACTTCCGCGAGCACGGCTTCACCGATCTCTACAACGTCGAGGGCGGCATCGACGCATGGGCGATCGAGATCGATCCGTCCACACCGCGCTATTGACGTTCGCCTGAAGATTTTTTCTTGTGGGAGCGGCTTCAGCCGCGATGCTCTATCGCACGGTGAACACCATCCCCACCCAACCGCCCCTTGAAGGAGAGGGCTGAAGCATCGCGGCTGAAGCCGCTCCTGCAACATCCGATCCATATCCGATCTATTCGAGGTCTTCCTCGAAGCGCAGATGCTTCACGCTGCGTCCGTTGCGGCGCACCAGTTTCAGCGCCTCGATGCCGATGCGGATGTGCACGTCGACGAAATCCGCGGTGATCGCGCGGTCGCTGCGCTCGGTCTTGACGCCTTCCGGAATCATCGGCTGGTCGGACACCAGCAGCAGCGCGCCGCACGGAATATGGTTCGCGAACCCGGCCGCGAAGATCGTCGCAGTCTCCATGTCGATCGCCATCGAGCGCGTCTTGCGCAGGTATTCCTTGAACGCGACGTCGTGTTCCCAGACGCGGCGGTTGGTGGTGTAGACGGTGCCGGTCCAGTAGTCGTGGCCGAGGTCGCGGATCATCGTCGATACCGCGCGCTGCAGCTGGAACGCCGGCAACGCCGGCACTTCCGGCAACAGGTAGTCGTTCGAGGTGCCTTCGCCGCGGATCGCCGCGATCGGCAGCACCAGGTCGCCGAGCTGGTTCTTCTTCTTCAGCCCGCCGCACTTGCCGAGCAGCAGGCAGGCCTGCGGCGCGATCGCGCCGAGCAGGTCCATCACGGTCGCCGCGTTCGGGCTGCCCATGCCGAAGTTGATCATGCTGATGCCATCGGCGGTCGCGTTCGGCATCGGCTTGTCGCGGCCGTTCACCGGCACGCCATGCCACTCGGCGAACCGCTCGACATAGTGGCCGAAGTTGGTCAACAACACATGCCGGCCGAAGCCATCCAGCGGCGTACCGGTATAGCGCGGCAGCCAGTTCCTGACGATCGCGTCCTTGTCTTTCATGGTGCCGATCTTCGCAGTTCGGGAACGGGCGCCGCAACGCAGCGCCGACGCCGCGTGCAGCGCGGCGTCAGAATACACGCGGCATAATGAATCCTTGTCTTCGACAAAGGATGCGCCATGGCGTGGATCGTCGTGCTGGTCGCCGTGCTGGTGTTTCTGGCGCTCGCGTTCAATGCGCGCGGATTCCTGGCCTGGGTCGCCGGCGTCGGTGTGTTGCTGCTCGGCTGGCGCATCGGCGGCGTTGCGCACCCCGCGTTGTTCGCGGCCTGCGTGACCGTCGCGATTGCGCTCGCGCTGGTGTTCGGCCTGCCGCTGCTGCGCAGGCAGCTGGTTTCGCGTTTCGTGATGCCGCTGTTCGCGAAAGTGCTGCCGCGCCTCGGCGACACCGAGCGCATCGCGCTGGAAGCCGGCACGGTATGGTGGGACGGGGATCTGTTCGGCGGCATGCCCGACTGGCAGAAACTGCTCGACTTTCGGGCACGGCCCCTGAGCGCGGAGGAACAGGCGTTTCTCGATGGTCCGACCGAGGAACTGTGCCGCCGCATCAACGACTGGGACATCTACCAGCAGCGCGACCTTCCGCCGGAAATCTGGGCATTCATCGCGGAGCAGGGTTTTCTCGGCATGATCATCCCGGTCGAGCATGGCGGTCTCGGTTTCTCCGCGCTCGCCCATTCACGCGTGGTCACGCGCATCGCGAGCCGCTCGATAGCCGCCGCGGTCACGGTGATGGTGCCGAATTCGCTCGGCCCCGGCGAATTGCTCCTGCACTACGGCACCGAGGAACAGAAGCAACGCTATCTCTCGCGCCTCGCCCGCGGCAAGGAAATCCCCTGTTTCGCGCTGACCGGTCCCGAGGCCGGCTCCGACGCCGCGGCGACGCAGTCCGAAGGCATCGTCGAGAAGCGCACCATCGACGGCAAGGAAATCGTCGGACTGCGCCTCAACTGGAAAAAGCGCTACATCACCCTGGCCCCGGTCGCGACCCTGATCGGTCTCGCATTCCGCCTCAAGGATCCGAACAAGCTGATCGGCGACCAGGCCGATCGCGGCATTACCTGCGCGCTGATTCCGCGCAATACGCCCGGAGTCGAGATCGGTCTGCGCCACGATCCGATGGGGGTGCCGTTCCAGAACGGCCCGATCGTCGGCACGGATGTGTTCGTGCCGCTCGACGAGGCCGTCATCGGCGGCCGCGCGCAGATCGGCAACGGCTGGCGCATGCTGATGGAATCGCTGAGCGCCGGGCGTTCGATCTCGCTGCCGGCGCTGTCGATAGGAGCAGCGCAATTGGCAACGCGGATCTGCGGCGCATATGCGACCGTGCGCGAGCAGTTCGATACGCCGATCGGTCGGTTCGAGGGCATCGAGGAACCGCTTGCGCGCATCGCCGGGCTCACCTACCTGATGACCGCCGCACGCAACCTGACCTGCGGTGCGCTCGATGCCGGCGAGAAGCCGGCGGTGATCGGCAACATCTGCAAGGCGTATCTCACCGACGCGATGCGCCAGGTGATCGGCGACGCGATGGACATC
>JBIODY010000217.1:0-4615 GCA_044445505.1 Lysobacterales bacterium | reverse complement strand
CACGATGCGGAACGGCGCGCGCTGGAATTCTCGATCGAGTTCCCGACCGAACTCGGTCGCACCCTCAGTACCGATCCGAAACGCCTGCAGCAGATCCTGAAGAACCTGCTTTCGAACGCGATGAAGTTCACCGAGCGCGGCAGCGTGCGGCTGTCCGCACATGTCGCCGATGCCGGCTGGTCGCCTGGCCATCCGATCCTCGATGCGGCGCCGACCGTAATCGCGTTCGAGGTTACCGACACCGGTATCGGCATTTCGCCGGAGAAACAGAAGATGGTGTTCGAGGCGTTCCAGCAGGCCGACGCGGGCACTTCGCGCAAGTATGGCGGCACCGGCCTCGGCCTCGCGATCAGTCGCGAGATCGCAGGCCTTCTCGGCGGCGAATTGCGCCTGCGCAGCGCGGTCGGCAAGGGCAGCACGTTCACGCTGTATCTGCCGCTGCACTATGTCGGTGCGGAGAACAGCGCACGTCCGCTTTCGCGCATCGCCGCGCCGCCGGTCGGCAACGAGGGCGGCTTCGCCAGACTCGAGGAGGTGGCCGACGATCGCGCCGCGCTGGATCCCGCAAAGCCGGTCCTGCTCGTCATCGAGGACGACCCGCGCTATGCGACCGTCATGCGCGACCTCGCCCGTTCGCGCGGGTTCAACGTGTGCATAGCGAACCGTGGTGCGGAGGCGCTGCGGCTGGCGCACGAGTACAAGCCGAATGCAATCTCGCTCGACATCTTCCTGCCCGACATGCTTGGCTGGACCGTGCTCGCGCGTCTGAAGGAGGATGCCGCGACGCGCCACATCCCGGTGCAGATCGTGACCATCGAGGAGGAGCGCCACCACGGCCTGGAGCGCGGCGCATTCTCCTACATCGCCAAGCCGGCGACCTCGGAGCTGATCAATGAGGCGCTCGAGCGCATCCGCCTGTACACGCTGCCGCGGGTCAAGACACTGCTCGTCGTCGAGGACGATGCGACCGAGCGCATGAGCATCGAGGAACTGATCCGCCACGACGACGTCGACATACAGACTGCCGGCAGCGGCTCCGAAGCGATGGAGAAGCTGCGCGCCGGGAAATTCGATTGCGTCGTGCTCGACCTGCGCCTGCCGGACATGAGCGGTTTCGATCTGCTCGAGCACATCCTGGCCGAGCCGCGCCTGCGCGACGTTCCGATCGTCGTGTTCACCGGAAAGGATCTCAGCGCCGACGAGGAACGCCAACTGCGGCGCGCGGCCAGGAGCGTGATCGTGAAGGGCGTCGAATCGCCCGAACGCCTGCTCGACGAGACCGCGCTGTTCCTGCATCGCGTGATCGCGGACCTGCCCGCGGCGAAGCAGGAAATGGTGCGGCGCCTGCACGAGTCGGACGATGCGCTGCGCCGGCGGCGCGTGCTCGTTGTCGATGACGATGTGCGCAACATCTTCGCGCTGTCCAGCGTGCTCGAGCGCCACGGCATGGACGTGATCACCGCCGGCAACGGTCAGGAGGCGGTTGCCAAGGTCGTCGCCGACGGCGATATCGATCTGGTGCTGATGGACATCATGATGCCCGGCATGGACGGGTACGACACGATCCGCGCGATCCGCGCCAGACCGGACCTGCTTGCGCTGCCGATCGTCGCGCTGACCGCGAAGGCGATGAAGGGCGACCGCGAGAAATGTCTCGAGGCCGGCGCCTCGGACTACCTCGCCAAACCGGTTGTCACCGACCAGTTGCTCGGAGTGCTGCGCCAGTGGCTGCATCGCTGAAATCCGCGGCGATCGAACGACTGGCCGGATCCGGCGAGGGTCCGGTCAACGTCCTGCTCGTCGACGACACGCCGGCGCGCCTGCTGACCTATCGCGCGATCCTCGAGCCGCTCGGCGAGAACCTGATCGAGGCGAACTCGGGAACCGAAGCGCTGCGCCAGCTGATGGCCAGCGAATGCGCGCTGATCCTGCTCGACGTGAACATGCCGGGCATGGACGGATTCGAGACCGCGGACCTGATCCACCAGCATCCGCGTTTCGAGAGGACGCCGATCATCTTCGTCACCGCGGTCAATGTCTCCGACCTCGACCGCGTGCGCGGCTACAAGCTCGGCGCAGTCGACTATGTGCTGGTGCCGATCATGGAGGAGATCCTGCGCAGCAAGGTCGCCGTGCTGTGCGAGCTGTATCGCAAGCGGCGCGACCTGCAGGCCGCGTACGAGCAGCTCGCGGCGGCGAACGAAGCGCTGCGCCTGGAAAAGACCCTCGAGCTCAAGCGTCTCAACGAGTCGCTGCAGCTTGCGAACGACCAGCTCGCAAGCCGCAATGCGCAATTGCAGGAGCAGGTCGTCGAGCGCGAGAACGCCGAGGCGCGGCTGCTCGAGCTGGATCGGCGCAAGGACGAATTCCTTGCCATGCTGGCCCATGAATTGCGCAATCCGCTGGCCTCGCTCGGTAACGCGCTCAGCGTGTTCCGGCTGGCCGCTACCGGCCCGGAGCCATTGCGCGAAGCGATGGAACGGCAGCTCGGCCTGCTCGTGAGGTTGATCGACGACCTGCTCGATGCGGCGCGCATCAGCCGCGGCAAGCTCGATCTGAAGCGAATGCCGACCACGGTCAAGGCGATCCTCGATTCGGCGGTCGAGACGGTGGCGCCGCTGCTCAGCGCCGGCCGGCACCCTCTCGAGACCATCCTGCCGGCGCAGGAAATCGACATGCACGCGGATCGCGAACGTCTCTCGCAGGTGTTCTCGAACCTGCTCAGCAACGCAGTGAAATACTCGGACGCCGATACGCCGATCCGCATGACCGTTGCGGCGAGCGATGGGCGCGTGGAGATCGCGATCGAGGATCGCGGTATCGGCCTGACGCCGGTCCAGGCGGAACGCATCTTCGATCTGTTTGCGCAGATCGACACCTCGGTCGAGCGCTCGCGCGGTGGACTCGGCATCGGCCTGACCCTGGCCAGGAGCATCGTCGAGATGCATGGCGGCTCGCTGGTGGCGCACAGCGACGGCCTCGGCACGGGCAGTCGTTTCGTCGTGAGCCTGCCGCTCGGCGCGCGGCCACCGGCATCGGCGGCGAAGGCGCCGATCAACGAAGACGTGCGGCCTTCGGGCATGCATCGCCGCGTGCTGATCGTCGACGACAACCACGACGCGGCCGACACGCTCGCGATGATGATCGAGCTGATGGGGCACGACACGCGCTGCATCTACGATCCGCGCGCCAGCGCCGAAGAAGTCGCCGCATTCGCGCCGGACATCGTGTTTCTCGACCTCGGCATGCCCGGTCGCAGCGGCTACGAGGTCGCGCGGGAATTGCGCGCCATCCCCGACAACGCGCAACTGACCCTGGTGGCGGTGACCGGCTGGGGCCAGCCGGAAGATCGCCGGCGCAGCGCCGAAAGCGGCTTCGACCATCATCTGGTCAAGCCGGTCGATGCCGCCGCGCTGCGGCGGATCTGCGGTGCCCTGAAGCCGTGAAACGACGCCGGATCCCGGTTCGCGCTGCCGCTGCGCGCTTGACGTGATCGCGAGGCGCGGCTCTAATACGCGGCCCCGCTGCGGTCGCCCCCGACTGCACGTTCGCAACACATCCTGGCCGGGTAGCTCAGTTGGTAGAGCAGGGGATTGAAAATCCCCGTGTCGGCGGTTCGATTCCGTCCCCGGCCACCATTCCGATCGAACGCTTCCGCGATTTCGGCCTGCGATACGCGCGCGGCGACCAGCGAGGACTTCGGCATGCAGCGTGACGGTCCGATCCTGGTCGTACTCGCCGCCGGTCTCGGCCATCGTTTCGGCGGCGACAAGCAGGTGACCGGCTTCGGTCCCGGCGGCGAATGGCTGATCGAGTATGCGATCCACGATGCGTTCGCCGCGGGGTTCGCGCGCATCGTGATCGTGACCAGATCCGCGTTGCGCGACCGGCTCGCCGACCGATTGCTGCCGCTGGCCGGTCGCCGCGGCGAAATCCTCTTCATCGATCAGGCCGTGAGTCGCGTTCCGGCGGGCTGCGTGCCGCCGGTCGGGCGCCACAAGCCGCTCGGTACCGGCCATGCGCTGTGGTGCAGCCGCGATGCGCTGGATGGGCCGTTCGCGGTGATCAACGCCGACGATTGTTACGGCGCCGGCGCGTTCGCGCTGCTGGCGGCGCATTTCCGTCACGGCCACGGGCCCGCGATGATCGGGTATCGTCTCGGGCGCACGCTGTCCGCGGGCGGCGGCGTCAACCGCGGCCTGTGCACGCTCGACCGCGGGGAACTCGCCGGCGTCGTCGAGTACACCGACATCCGTATCGATGCGAGCGGACTGCGCGGGCTCGATGCGCAGCGCACGCGATGGCCGCTCGCCGCCGATGCGATCGTTTCGCTGAACTGCTGGGGCCTGCTGCCGGACCTGTTGCCGTCGCTCGAAGCGGGTCTGCGCGACTTCCTCGCAGGAGCCGGCGCCGACGGGGAGTATTTCCTGCCGGCGGCGATAGATCGCTACCTTGCGACGAGCGGCCAGCGCCTGCGCGTGCTCGACAGCCGTGACGACTGGCTCGGCGTGACCTATCCTGCCGACGTCGATGCCGTCGTCGCGCGCCTCGCCGCGTTGCACGCCGCGGGCCGCTACCCCACACCGCTTTGGAGTTGAGCATGGACGCAGCCGGT
>JBIODY010000216.1:0-4619 GCA_044445505.1 Lysobacterales bacterium | reverse complement strand
TCGATGCCTTCGTAACGGCCGTCGTAGCGGCCGATCGTGCGGCGCTCGCCGCGCAGCAGCTCCTTGCGGAAACGGCTCTGGCTCACGCGCAGGTTCGCTTCCTTCAGGTATTGCGGCGACAGGCCGGTGTAGCGGCTGAGCTTGGCGGCCATCGCGTCGAGTTCCGCCGGCGGCAGGTTCTGGCCTTTGGCGAGCGCGGTCGCATACTCGCCGGCCGCGAACGCGCGCGCCTCGTCGAGGAACGCATGCAGGTCGGCCGGCTTGTCCGCCACCTTGTCGTGTTGCCAGGCGATCGCGGCCAGCGTCGGCAGCGCGCCGATATAGGTGTGGTCGAGGCCCGGCGAGTTCGCACCGTAATTCAGGATCGACGACAGCAGCACGACGCCGTTGAAGGTCATGCCCTCGCCCTGCAGCTTGTTGACGAGGCCGGCCGAGCGCGTCGTGCCATACGATTCGCCGAACAGGAATTTCGGCGAATTCCAGCGCTGATTGATCGTGACGTAGCGCGTGATCGCCTTCGCGAACGCATCCAGATCCTGATCGACGCCCCAGAAATCCTTGCCCTTGCCCTTGCCGACCGGCGTCGAGAAACCGGTGCCGACCGCGTCGATGAAGACCAGATCGCTCCTGTCGATCAGGCTGTAGCGGTTCGGCACCAGATGATACGGCGGCGGCGCGGTCGCCTCGGCGCTCGCCGATTCGACGCGCACCGGCGCGACCGAACCCATGTGCAGCCACACGGTCGGCGAACCCGGGCCGCCGTTGTAGAAGAACGTGAGCGGCCGCTCCGCGTCGTGCCGGCCGCGCTCGGCGACATAGGCGACATAGAACACGCTCGCATTCGGCTTGTTCTCCTTGTCGTCGCGGATCAGCAGCGTGCCCGCGGTCGCGGTATAGCGCACCACGCGGCCGCCGACCTCGACGCTCGCATGCGAGACCGCGGTTTTCTCCGGCGGGATCGGATGGTCGTCCTTCTTCGCCGACTTCGCGTCCGGTGCGGCCGCGGCATCCTTGTCCGCGTCCGCCGCGAACGCCAGCGTCGACAGCGCCAGCAACAGCGCCGTCAACACGGCCTCGATGAGTCTCCTACGCATCGCGCAATCCTCCGCAAGCAACAATCCCGCAGCCTGCGACGCGCCGCGCCGCCGCGCCTGTGACAGAAGTGCTGCCACGATGTAAACGCCATGCAAAGATGGGCTGACGCTCTCCCTCTCCTCTCCGGGGAGGGCGCGGGGTGGAGGGAAGTGGGCCGACCACCATCCCCACCCAACTCTCCCCTTGGAGAGGGCCAAAATCTCAGACCCGATAACCGCGATGGATCGCGACGATGCCGGCGGAGAGGTTGCGCACGTCGACTTGGGCGAGGCCGGCAGCTTCCATCATCGTCTTCAGCGTGGCCTGATCGGGATGCCTGCGGATCGACTCGGCGAGATAGCGGTAACTGGCGTCGTCGCCGGCGATCAATTTCCCGATGCGCGGCAGTACCTGGAACGAATGGAAATCGTACAGCGGCTTCAGGAATGCGGC
The DNA here is from genome assembly GCA_044445505.1 of Lysobacterales bacterium. GTDB lineage: Bacteria > Pseudomonadota > Gammaproteobacteria > Xanthomonadales > Rhodanobacteraceae > Dokdonella_A. Next base: position 3,092 of record JBIODY010000216.1, on the reverse strand, counting down.
GCGCACCGCCGAGAACTCGAGGACCAGTGCGCGTCCGCCGATCTTCAGCACGCGACGGATCTCGGCCAGCGCGTTTTCCTTGCGGGTGACATTGCGCAGGCCGAACGCCATCGTCACGCAATCGAAACTCCGCTCCGGAAACGGCAGCGCTTCGGCGTCCATGCGCGCCCAATCGAGGTTGTGCACGAGACCGCGATCGAGCAGGCGGTCGCGGCCGACACGCAGCATGTCGCCATTGATGTCGCCGACGACGACGTTGCCGCTGTTGCCGACCTTCGGCAGCAGCAGGGCCGCGATATCGCCGGTGCCGCCGGCGAGATCGAGCACCCGATCGCCTGCGCGCACGCCGCTGGTCGCTACGAAATAGCGCTTCCACAGGCGATGCACGCCGAACGACATGAGGTCGTTCATGATGTCGTACTTGCGCGCAACCGAGGTGAAGACTTCGCCGACGAGTTTCGCCTTGTCGGCCTCGGGCACGTCGCGAAAGCCAAAATGCGTGCTCTGCGGATCGCTCATGGCCCATATCGTACCGCAAGCATCGGCTGGGCCGTTGCGGTGCAGCCGGCTTCGTCGATAATGCGACAAGGTAAGGGAATGTCCGCTTGCGCGTTCCGCGCGCCATGGACGGCGCGCTCGCGAATCAAGCATGCAAATGCTTGATTCGCGAGCCGCGTCCGGACATGAGCGAGTCTGATCCAACCCGGGATGGGCTTGATCAGACCTTCCCAGGGGAGAAGCCGCATGGCTGTGTGGTGGATGGGAGCGATCGTCTTCGTCGCGGTCGCCGCGATCGTGGTCGTGTTCAACGATCTGGTCGCGGCGCGCAACCAGGTGCGCGCCGCCTGGAGCGATATCGACGTGCAACTGACCCGCCGTCACGACCTGGTGCCGCAACTGGTCACCGCAGTGCAGGGTTATGCCCAGTACGAACGCGCGACCCTGACCACGGTCGCTGAGCTGCGCACGCGTGCGATCGCCGCGGCGTCGCTGGCCGACAAGGCCGAAATCGAAGGCGACCTCGGGCGCCAGATCACCCGCATCCTCGCCCTGCAGGAGCGCTATCCGGACCTGAAGGCGAGTGCGAATTTCCTCCAGCTGCAGACCGACCTGGTCGCCATCGAGGATCATCTGCAGTATGCGCGGCGCTTCTACAACGGCGCGGTGCGCGATCTCAACAACCGCATCGAGACGTTTCCGTCGCTGCTGATCGCGCGATCGGCGAATTTCAAGCCGGCGGAGTTCTTCCGCCAGGACAACGAACAGGGAGCGCCCGCATGAGCCGTCTCTTTGTCATTCTCGGATGGATTTTCGCGCTCGGCATCGCGTCGGCCGACGAGCGCATCCTCGATTTCCACAGCGAGATCCGGATTGCCGCCGACGCAGGCATGCAGGTCACCGAGACGATCCGCGTGCACGCTGAAGGCGATCGTATCCGCCACGGCATCTATCGCGATTTTCCGACCGACTACCGCGACAGCCATGGCAATCGTGTGCATGTAGATTTCGTGCCGGAGGATCTCGGCCGCGACGGCGCCACCGAGCCGTTCCACAGCGAGACGCGTGGCAACGGCGTGCGCGTCTATTTCGGCGCGCCTGACGTGGTCCTCGATCCGGGCGACTACACCTATGCGTTCCGCTACCGCACGACGCACCAGCTCGGCTTCTTTGCCGATCACGACGAGCTGTACTGGAACGTGACCGGCAACGGCTGGGACTTCCCGATCGACGCGGCCAGCGCGGCGGTGAGTCTTCCCGGCGCGATCCCGGCCGCCGAGCTGCACCTGGAAGGTTACACCGGCGCGCAGGGCAGCAAGGCCCGGGACTACACCGCGAGCGCGGATGCGCCCTCGCACGCCGTGTTCACGGCGACGCGCGCATTCCCGCCGCACGAGGGGCTGACCATCGTCGCGGGTTTCCCGAAAGGCATCGTCGCCGCGCCGACGCCGATCGAACGCAGCCGCCGATTCCTGCACGACAACGGCGCCGTGCTGGTCGGCGGCATCGGCCTCGCGCTGGTCTGGTCGTACTACCTGATGCAATGGCTGCGCGTCGGCCGCGATCCGAAGCCCGGCGTGATCATCCCGCAGTACGAGGCGCCCGCCGGCTTCACGCCCGGCGCGTTGCGCTACGTCGAGCGCATGGGCTACGACGATCGCTGCTTCGCCGCCGACGCGGTCGACCTTGCGGTTCGCGGCGCGCTTGAAATCCGCCAGGATGGCAAGGACTACTCGCTGCACCGCCGCGGCGCGCATGTGGACATGCCGCCGGCCGAGGCCGCGCTGATGGCCGCAACCTTTGCCGCGGACGCCACGCTGGCCCTGAAGCAGAGCCAACACCTGCGCATCGCTGCCGCGCGCGCGGCGCATCGCGCGTGCCTGGACAAGGACGACGCGGACGTCTATTTCAGGACCCACCACAAGCTTGTCGTTCCGGGTGTGCTGCTCGCGCTCGCAGCGCTCGCGCTGGGCATGCGTTCGACGGGCACGGATGCGGGTGCCGGGCCGTTCATGCTGCTCTGGCTCGGGATGTGGAGCATCGGTGTGTTCGTGCTGCTGGGCGCGGTGATCCAGGCCTGGCGCACCTCGGACGGCATCGCCGGCTACGGCGGCGCGATCTTCCTGACCCTGTTCTCGCTGCCGTTCATCGCCGGCGAAGCGTTCGGATTCTCCGTGTTCGTGTCGCTGGTCGGGCTCGGTTTCGCACTGGTGCTGGCTGCGCTGATCGCGACCAACATCGCATTCTTCGAATGGCTGAAGGCGCCGACGCTCGAAGGCCGCAAGCTGCTCGACCGGATCGCCGGCCTGAGGCTGTATCTCGGTGTCGCCGAACGCGACGAACTCGCGGCGCAGAAGGCGCCGCCGATGACCACGGACGAGTTCCAGCGCTTCCTGCCCTATGCGCTCGCACTCGGTGTCGAGAGGACCTGGGCCGATCGCTTCGCGGCCGCGGTAGGTCCTGCCGCGGCGGCCGCGGCCGCGAATTCGGTCGGCTGGTATCAGGGCAATCGCAGCGTGACGAATCTGGCCAGTTTCACCGACAGCCTGGGTTCTTCGCTGAGCAGCACGATCTCATCGTCGTCCAGCGCGCCG
>JBIODY010000215.1:0-4619 GCA_044445505.1 Lysobacterales bacterium | reverse complement strand
CTGGCCCTGGGCGACAACACCACCGCCGAAGCCGCCTGGCGAGAGGCGCTCGCCGCCGATCCGGGCGATGCCGAGGCGCTGTTCCATCTCGGCAACCTCGAGCGCGAGCGCGGCCATCACCCGATCGCCGTCGCGCATTACCGGCAGGCGCTGCTGCGCGTTCCCGGCCATGCCGGCGTGCTCAACAACCTGGGCCTCGCCTGCGAAGCGCAAGGCCACACCGACCAGGCCGAAGCCTGCTATCGCGAGGTGCTCGCCGCCGCCCCCAACCACCCCGACGCGCTGGCCAACCTCGCCGCGGCGCTGTACGAGCGCGCGGCCTATCGCGACGCCGCGCAGACCTATGATCGCCTGTTCGCGATCCGGCGCGACGTGCCGGCGTGGATCTGGGTCCGGCGTGGCATCGCGCAGGATCGCATCCATGACCAGGCGGGCGCCGAGGCGAGCTTCCAGGAGGCGGCGCGACTTGCCCCCGACGATCTTCAGATCCACGTGAGCCTGATCACCCAGCAGGTGGGCCTCGCGCACTACGCTGCCGCCGAGCCGACCTTGCAGCGCACGCTCGAGCTCGACCCCGGCAATCCTTATGCACTGTCGATGCTCGTGCACGCGCGCCAGCAGCGCTGTGTCTGGCGCGGCCTCGACGCGCTGTTCGCGGAAGTCGAGGCGGCGCTCGCGGGACCGCCGCATGGCGACGGCCGCTACACGGTCAACCCGTTCCCGCTGCTGGCGATGCCCTGCAGCGCGCAGGCCCAGTTGCGGGCTGCGCAACGCTGGGCCGCGACGATGGCGCCGCCGGCGCCGGTGCCGCGCCCGACCGTGACCAGAGCCGCGGGCGAGCGGCTGCGCGTCGGCTTCGTGTCGTCGGACCTCCGCGAGCACCCGATGGTGCATTTGCAGATGGAGCACTGGGAGCGCATCGATCGCGCGCGCATCGAAACCTTCGCCTACGGCCTGCGGGCGACCGACCCGGGACCGATAGGCAGCCGCATCGCGCGCGCCTTCGAGCATTTTACCGACGCGAGCCGCGAATCGACCGAGGAGCTCCACCGCCGCATCCGTGCCGATCGCATCGCCATCCTGTTCGACCTGAACGGCTATACCGCCGGCGGCGACAGCCACCTGATGGTTCTGCGGCCGGCGCCGATACAGGTCAATTCGATCGGGTTTCCGGGCACGCTGGGCGCCGACTGCTACGACTACATCCTGGTCGACCGCTTCGGCGCGCCGGAAGCGATGCAGCCCTTCTATACCGAGCGCCTCTGGCACATGCCGCACGCCTCGTACCCGAGCGACACGACGCGCGAGCCGCAGGGAACGCCGCCCGGGCGCAGCGAATGCGGCCTGCCGGCGCAGGGCTTCGTGTTCTGCTCGTTCAACAAGGCGTTCAAGATCCTGCCCGACGTGTTCGCACTCTGGATGCGCCTGCTGCACGCCGTGCCGGGCAGCGTCCTGTGGCTGCTCGAAAGCGGCGCCGAAGCGAGCGCCAATCTGCAGCGCGAAACGCACGCCGCCGGCGTCGATCCGGCCCGGCTGGTGTTCGCGCCGAAGGTGCCGCAGGACCGGCATCTGGCGCGGCACGCCGCGGCGGATCTCCTCCTCGATTCCTTTCCGTACGGTGCGCACACGACCACCAACGACGCGCTGCTCGCCGGCCTGCCGGTGCTCACCTGCGCCGGCGAAACGCTGGTCACGCGGCTTGCCGGCAGCCAGCTCCACGCGATCGGCCTGGCGGAATTGGTGACCGGCAATTTCACCGACTACGAGGCGAAGGCGCTGGCGCTGGCGCGAGATCCGGCCGCGCTGTCCGCGTTGCGCGCCCGGCTTGCCGCCAACCGCGGGACCCATCCGCTGTTCGACATGGCGCGCTACACGCGCGATTTCGAGGACGGGCTCGAGGCGATCTGGCGCGATCACCTGGCCCGTCCCGAGCCCGAAGCTCGGCGCTGAAGGCTTAAGGGCGAGATAACGTGGCACCTGGAACCGTCGGGCCGACTTCGAGCACCGGACAGGCGAGGGCTGAGGCGCAGGTCGCGCTGGCGTCCAAACTCATCGCCCAGGGCAAGCTCGATGCGGCGATCGAACGCCTCACGGCCGCGCTGGCACTGCGGCCGGATCTCGCGACCGCTTCGTTCATGCTTGCGCAGGCGTTGTGGATGCAGGGCAAGCTCGAGGCCGCGGCCGAGAGGCTCCGCGACGGGCTGCGTTCGATGCCCGGACTCGCCGAGGCGCACAACAACCTGGGACTCATCTACCAAGCCTTGCGCAGGTACGAGGCCGCAGTCGAAAGCTTCGGCAACGCCCTTGCGATCAACCCCAGGCTGGCGTGGGCGCACTGCAACCTGGGCAATGCGCTGCACGAGCAGCGCAAACCCGACGATGCCATCGAGAGCTACCGGCGCGCCCTGGCGATCGATCCACGCCATGCCGAGTCCTACGTCAACCTGGGGAATGTGCTTCAGGAGCAGGGTGACCTCGACGCGGGGATCGTGAGCTATCGGAGCGCCCTTGCGCTGCGCCCGGAGACCGCGGCAACGTACGTGAACCTGGGCAGCGCGCTGCAGGCACAAGGGGACCTCGACGGCGCGATCGGCAGCTTCCGCAAAGCGCTGTCGCTGCAACCGGACAACCTGGAGGCGCGGAGCGGCCTGCTCTTTTCGATGAATATCCACCCGGCGTTCTCCCCGACGGAACGCCTGGACGAGGCCCGCCGCTTCGGCAGCATTGCGCTGGCGCGGGCCCAGCCATTCTCCAGTTGGGCCGTCGCTGCAACCGATCGGGCGCGTCCGTTGCGTATCGGCTGCATTTCCGGCGATCTGAGGACGCATCCGACCGGGTTTTTCGTGGAAAGCGTTCTCGAGCATCTCGACCGCACCCGGCTCGAGATCGTCGCCTATCCGACCTTGGCGCAGGAGGACGATCTGACCGCCCGCATCAAGCCGCGATTCGTCGCCTGGAGCAGCATCGCCGGGCTGAACGACCAGGCAGCGGCGATGAAAATCCGCGCCGACTGCATCGACATCCTCATCGACCTGTCCGGACACACTGCGCACAATCGGCTGCCGGTACTGGCGTGGAGACCGGCGCCGGTGCAGGCAACCTGGCTGGGTTACTTCGCAACGACCGGCGTTCCCGGGATCGACTACCTGCTGGCCGATCGCGCATCGGTACCCGAATCGCAAGCCGACCCGTTCACCGAAGCGCTATGGTATCTGCCCGACTGCCGCTTCTGCTTCTCGCCGCCGACGGACAAGGAGGAGCTCCGGGCGGCGCCGCTACCTGCGCTCTTCAACGGCGCGGTCACTTTCGGCTCCTTTCAGAATCTTCTCAAGCTGAGCGATCGTGTGCTGGCGGCTTGGGGGCGCATCCTCCGCGAGCTGCCGCGCGCGCGGCTACGCGTGCAGAACCGCTCGATGTCGTTCGCGCCCGCGCGAGCGCATCTTCTGCATCGCCTCAGCCGCGCCGGTATCGCTTCGGACAGGGTCGCTCTGGCAGGTCAGGCTCCCCGCCGGGAATACCTGCTCGCGCACGCCGAGGTCGACATCATCCTGGACACTTTTCCCTACACCGGCGCCACGACCACGTGCGAGGCGCTGTGGATGGGCGTCCCCACGCTGACCTTGGCTGGCGACACCATGGTTTCCCGCCAAGGCGCGAGCCTGCTCGCCTGCGCCGGCCAGTCCGACTGGGTTGCCGAGGATGAAAGCGACTATGTCGCTCGAGCGATCGCCTGCGCTTCCGACCTGGATCGATTGGCCAGACTGCGCTCGACCCTGCGCGAGTCCGTGCTCGCATCGCCGCTGTTCGATGCTCGACGCTTCGCGAGGCACCTGGAAGAAGCGCTGCTCGGCATGTGGCGAGAAAAGCGGGGCGACAGGGCGCTGCGCTAGGAAGCCGCGAGGTCGCCGGACTCGAGCAGTTGCTGCAGCCGCTCGATCGCGTCGGGTATGTCGAACAATCGCGCGTGCCCGGCGGCGATGCGCGCGCCGAGCCCTGCACGCCACGCCCGGTCCTCGGTGAGCCGCGCCGCGATCGCGAGGTAGTCGGCGCGATCTTGGGCGACAAGCTCGGGCACGCCCAGCAGCGAAAGCATGCCCGCGCTCTGGCGGCCGCGCATGAACGGCCCGGGCAGCGTGACGACCGGCAGGCTGCAAGCCAGCGCGTCGAGGCTGCTGTTGCCGCCCGACCAGTGCAAGGTATCGACCATGGCGTCGCACAGCATGTTGATGCGCAGGTAGTCGTCGTGGGCGACCTGAGGGAGCACGCGCGTGCGCTCGCGGATCGGGATGCCGAAGGCGTCGAGCGTGAGCTTCAGCCGCTGCATGAAACGGTCGATCGGGGCAGGGTGCCAGCCGCCGAAAAACACCAGCATCGAGCGCGGATTCGCCGCCAGCATCTCGGCGAACAGGACGTCGTTGTCCGGATGGATCTTCCACAGCGATTGCGGGCACAGCAGCAAGCTGCGCTCGTCGGGCAGCGAGAATTGCCCGCGGCTTCCCGGCACGGGCAGCAGCGGGCGTTCGTAGCGCGTGCCCATGCCAGGCAGCATGACCAGCCTTTCGGTGTAGTGCGACTGCGCGTCGGCGGTTTCCATCGCCGCACAGCTCACGAACGCGTCG
>JBIODY010000214.1:0-4697 GCA_044445505.1 Lysobacterales bacterium | reverse complement strand
TACGAGCAGTGCGGCAATCCGGACGGCAAACCGGCCGTGTTCCTGCATGGCGGTCCCGGTGCCGGCTGCAACGCGAAGTGCCGGCGCTTCTTCGATCCCGCGCACTACCGGATCGTGTTGTTCGACCAGCGCGGCTGCGGACGTTCGACGCCGCATGCGGAGCTGACCGACAACACGACCTGGCAGCTGGTCGCCGACATCGAGCGCCTGCGCGCGCACCTCGGCGTCGAGCGCTGGCAGGTATTCGGTGGGTCCTGGGGCTCGACGCTCGCGCTCGCCTATGCGCAGACGCATCCCGAGCGCGTGACCGAACTCGTGCTGCGCGGCATCTTCATGCTGCGCCGCTGGGAACTGGAGTGGTTCTACCAGAAAGGCTGCGATGCGCTGTTTCCGGACGCGTGGGAGCATTACCTCGCACCGATTCCGCAGGTCGAGCGCGGCGACCTGATGAGCGCCTACAACCGGCGCCTGACCAGCGCGGATGCGGCCACGCGTCTCGCCGCGGCGCAGGCGTGGTCGATCTGGGAGGGTGCGACGAGTTTCCTGCTGCAGGATCCGGCGCATATCACCTCCAGCGGCGAGGACGAGTTCGCGCTCGCGTTCGCACGCATCGAGAACCACTATTTCGTCAACCGCGGTTTCTTCGCCCATGACGACCAGTTGCTGCGCGATGCGCATCGCCTGAAGGGCATTCCCGCGGTCATCGTGCAGGGCCGCTACGATGTGGTCTGCCCGCTGCGCAGTGCGTGGGACCTGCATCGTGCCTGGCCAGAAGCCGACCTGCGCATCGTTGCCGACGCCGGTCATTCCGCGTTCGAGCCGGGCATCGCACACGAGCTGGTCGAGGCGACCGACCGCTTCCGCTGAGGATCGTCGGGGGAACTTCCCACCCGCGCCGCACCTCGAAACAAAGTTCGGGGCTACAATCGGGCCATGTCGCGCTCCTCACTCATCCGCCGGGCGTCGTGCTTTCTGCTGGCCATCGCGCTGATCGCGCCGATCGGCGTGCGGCCCGCGCGCGCGGTGATGGCCATCTCGGCGGATGCGGCAACCGTGGCCCTGATGCACGACAGCGCCGTGAAATCGCACTGCGAGCATGCGCAGCATCCACCCTGCAAGAAGGGTTGCTGTCCGCGCGCCACCTGTGATCTCTCCGCTTGCATCTCCACCGGCGTGCTGCCGCAGGTCGCGAGCCTGCCCGGCGCGATGCCGCCGGTGCCGTTCGCGTTTCCGTGTCCTTCCACAGCGCCACCCGCGTCGCTGATCGATACGCCGCTGCGACCTCCGATCGCCTGATCCTCCGCTGACGAGTGCGCTCACCTTCCGAGGTGCGCGCTTCGCCGCACTGCGCGGCGACGAACGGAGAGTCACCATGATTGCCAACGTCTGCCGGGCGGCCTTGGGTCTGCTTGGCCTGCTGCCCGTGGTTGCGGCGGCGAAGCCGATCGCGTTCGCGAACGGCACCACGCTGATGGCCGAAGCCGGCGCCGGCACGATGAACGAGGTGCAACTGTTCTACGCGCCACGCTACTGGTGGTCGGCCGGCGGCGGCTGGCTCGAACTCGACAGCGCGGACGGCGACAAGCAGCGCCATATCACCTATGCGCGCGGCAACCTGTTGGCAAAGCGCTGGAACCTGCCCGGCGCGCAGGCGAACGTGTTCGTCTGGGGCGGCCTGGGGCGCGCGACCGGCAACGATTTCGCCGGCAGCACGCTGGCGCGGGATGTCGGCTTCCAGGCCGATTACGAGACGCGCCGCGTGTATTCCTCGTTCCGTTCCGATCTCGAGGAAAGCGCGCACTTCTCGCACCGCATCGACACCCTGCAACTCGGCTGGGCGCCGTATGCCCACGACTACAACACGCTGGCCACCTGGTTCGTCGTGCAGGGTCGTCACTACACCGGCGGCCTGTTCGACGGCGTCGAAACCGCGTTCCTGGTGCGCTTCTTCAAGGGCGGCGCGTGGCTCGATGTCGGCCTCACCAGCGACGGCAAGCTGCAAGCCATGGCCATGTTCAACTATTGATCCGGAGAACCGCAATGAGAATCACGACCTTCGCTTTCATGTTGCTGATCGGCGTCTCGACGCTGGCGTCAGCCAGGACCATCGAGATGGACGTCAACGGACTTGTCTGCGCGTTCTGCGCGCAGGGGATCGAGAAGACGCTGAAATCGATCCCGGCGACGGACGCGGTGTTCGTCAGCCTCGAGCACCGCATCGTCGCCGTCGCATTGAAGGACGGCGCCGACATCGACGACGCTGTCCTGCGCAAGGCGATCACCGACGCCGGTTACACAGTGGTCGGCATCCGGCGCAGCGACGCGGCACTCGACTCGATCCGCGAACGGGTGAGTGCGCATGACGCGCACTGACGTTGCCAACGCGCCGCTGCGCCGCAACCTCGGCGTGGCGGCCGCAGCGCTGCTCGCGGGCAGCGGCACTCTGCTGTGCTGTGTGCTGCCGGCGCTGATGGTCGCGCTTGGCGCGGGAGCGGCGCTGGCCGGGCTCGTGGCCGCCGTACCGCAGCTGATCTGGTTGTCCGAGCACAAGGCCGGCGTATTCTCGCTCGCGTTCTCGATGCTCGCGGTGTCCGGCCTGCTGCAGTGGCGTGCGCGCGGATTGCCGTGTCCGGCCGATCCCGGTCTCGCGCGAAGTTGCACCCGATTGCGCCGCGCCAGCGGGGTACTGTGGAGCGTCGCGCTCGCGTGCACGGTGCTTGGTGCGCTGTTCGCGTTCGTGTTGCCGTGGCTGCTGCAAACATGAACGGACTCGTGCTACAGAGCACCCTGACCTGTCCGCATTGCGGCCATCAGGCGATCGAGACGATGCCGACCGACGCCTGCTGGTTTTTCTACGACTGCGCCGGTTGCGGCGAATTGCTGAAGCCGAAACCCGGCGACTGCTGCGTGTTCTGCTCGTACGGCACGGTGCCGTGCCCGCCGATCCAGCAGAGCCGTTCCTGCTGCGGCTGAGCACGCTGGGGCGATCTCCTCGTTCTTTCGTGGGAGCGGCTTCAGCCGCGATGCCAGTGTTACCGACGACACCTACCCAACCCTCTCCTTGAAGGGGAGGGCTTGGGACATCGCGGCTCCTACCGTCGTTCGGTCGATTCGCGGTGCGTGTGCCGTTAAAAAAACGGGCCCGCCGAAGCGGGCCCGTCAGGATCACGATGCAGCGACCGCTCAGTGCGCAGCCGCGCCTTCGCCCTTCAGGCAGGTGCTCATGAAGGTCTTGCGGTCAGCGCCCTTGAGCTTCTTTTCCTTCGCGTCGGTGCTGCAGGTCTTCATCTTTTCCTGCTGCGTCGTCTTCGCGGTCGCGGTCTTGGTGGCTGCAGCGGGTGCGGCAGCTGCCGGTGCTGCGGCTGCCGGCGCGGCCGCGGCGGTGGAACCGCTCAGGCAGGTCTTCATGAACGCCTTGCGGTCGGCGCCCGCGAGCGCCTTGGTCTTCGCGTCCGCGTTGCAGTTCTTCATCTTTTCCTGCTGCGCGGTCATCGGCTTGCCGCTCTTGGTCATGTCGGTCGCGAATGCCGCGCTCGAACCGATTGCCAGCGCAAAAGCCAGAGCCAACGAGAACGTCGTCTTCAGCTGCATGGTGAATCTCTCCTCTCCGAGTGATGTGTTCCGCTGCCGCCTGGCATCGGTGCGCGCAGTCTACGCTGCGCGCTCGCGACCGGGAGAGGAGATAACGGAACCCTGACGCGCGCGTTGCCCGCGATTCAGCCGCCGAAAGCAGCGCGTCCGCTGTAGGAAATTGCCGATCCGGGCGCGGCCGGCGCGGGCGGATTACCGCACGCCGGCGGGATCAAACGACGAATCAGGCGGCGGCGGCGCGCAGCGGTTCCGTCTTGCGCGGACCTTCGAGCAGCGCGCGACGCACGCCCTCGACGAGCAGGTCCGCTTCTTCGGCGCTGATGTTGAACGCCGGCGTGAAGCGCAGCGAATTCGCGCCACCATGAATCACGCCGTAGCCGTGTTCGCGCATCCATTCCTCGGTGCTGCCGGCTCCGTAGCAGCGGAAGTCCGGCGACAGCTCGCACGAGAACAGCAGGCCGGTGCCCTGCACCTTGGTGATGTAGTCGGGCAGTTCCGCCTTCAGCTTGTTGAGTCTGGCGAGGAATTCGGCGCCGCGCACGCGCACGTTCTCGCGCAACTCCGGGGTCAGCGCGCCGAGTACGGTGCAGGCGATGTCGAGCGCGCGCGGATTCGCGGTCATCGTGTTGCCGTAGATGCCTTTCTTGTAGAGAGCGGCAGTGCTCGCCGTCAGCGCAAGCACCGACATCGGATACTGGCCGGCGTTGAGCGCCTTCGAATAGGTTTCCATGTCCGGCGCCTCGAGCTTCCCGAAGCCGGGGTAGTCGACGATCGACAACACGCCGTGCGCGCGCAGCCCGGCCTGGATCGAGTCGATCAGCAGCAGGCTTCCGTGCGCCTTGGTCAACTCGCGTGCCGCGGCGTAGAACTCCGTCGTCATGGCGCGGCCCGGATCGCCTTCTCCCATCACCGGCTCGATGAACACCGCCTCGATGAACCAGCCGTTCCTGTCCGCGTCGGCGAATGCGGCGCGCAGCTGTTCGACGCTGTACGGCTCGACGGTCAGCACGCTGCGCTCGTTGCGGAAGCTGGCGAGATTCTGCTCGTAGACCTTGCGCGAGGAATCGGAATACAGCGCCGGGCGCTCGGTGCGGCCGTGGAACGCG
>JBIODY010000213.1:0-4698 GCA_044445505.1 Lysobacterales bacterium | reverse complement strand
TTTTTTCTCTCATTCCGCATTCGCGGGCCGGTGCAGGCGCACACCGGCGATGACCAGTGCGATACCGGTCCATTCGACCGGGCTCGGCCACTGGCGCAACACCAGCGCGCCGATCAGCGCCGCAGACGCAGGCAGCAGCGCCATCAGCAGTGCGAACGTCGAGCGTGGCAGGCGCGCCATCGCGAGCTGGTCGCAGACATACGGGATCACCGACGAGCAGATACCGACCGCAATCGCCGCGCCGAGCAGACGCAGGTCCAGCAGTGCCGGCAACGCCTCGCGGAAGCCGATCGGTGCGGCGACGAACATCGCGATCAGCATCGCAGCGCCGAGACGGTCGATGCCGGCCGCGCCGCCGTCGCGCGCGAGCGCATGGCCGAGCACGAGATAGCCGGCGAACAGCGCGCAGTTCGCGAACGCGAACGCATACGCCAGAGGTTCGCCGCCGAAATGCACGCGCGTCAGCATCGACACGCCGGCAGCGGTGACCGCGAGTGCGGCGATGTTGCGCGAGTCGCGCAGGCCGACGAACGCGAGGGTGATCGGCGCGAGGAACTCGACCGCGCCGACTGTGGCCAGCGGCAGCCGCGCGATCGCGAGATAGAACACGGAGTTCATCAGCCCGAGCACCGCGCCGAGCGCGACCAGCATGCAGCGCTGGCGATCGGTCGCCGCGCGCCACACGCGCCACGGCTTTCGCCACAGCGAGAACGCGGCCGCGGCGACCAGGATGCGCAGCCAGGCCACGCCGAGCGCATCGACGTAGCGGAACAGCAGCACCGCGAACGCAGGCCCGAGGTAATGGAACACCGCACTCACCAGGAAGTACGCGTGCGGCGGAATCGTATCGGCGCGCGAGCGCGGTGACAGCGGCAAGGCAGGGACATTCATGATTTGTTCCTGTTCCAACGGAATGGTGCTATTGTCCAAGGTGGCGAACCGATATTGAATGCGCGATCGAAGGTACTGGGACCCGATTTCCTGACATGCAGAAGAAAACAAAACGAAATTCCTTCGACAAGCCAAGCGCGCTCCTCGACGCGACCAACCTCGCCGTGCTGCGCCTGCTGCTGGACGAGCCGCGCATGGCGATGAGCGAGCTGGCGCGCCGCGTCGGCATGTCGGCGCCGGCGGTGACCGAGCGCGTGCAGCGCCTGCACGAGGCCGGCGTGATCCGCGGCGCGCGGCTCGACGTGGACCAGGCCGCGCTCGGTCTCGGTGTCACCGCATTCGTGCGCGTGCGCCCGATGCCGGGCCAGCTGCAGGCGGTCGCCGAACTCGCGCGCGGTACCCCGGAGATCGTCGAGTGCCACCGCGTAACCGGCGAAGACTGCTTCGTGATGAAGGTGCTGGTCGGGCGCGTCGAACTGCTCGAGGGCGTGCTCGACGAGATCCTCAAGTACGGCAACACGACCAGCTCGATCGTGCAGTCGACACCGGTGCCATTGCGCGCACCGCCGCTGCCGGACGCAGCCGACCGCTGAATTCCGGCGCCCGGAACAACGAAATCCACAAGTCGCGATTTCCCTTCCCTACGCAGCGGGGGAAGGTGGCCGGCAGGCCGGAAGGGGGCGCTTTTGCTGCGCTTTCGAAAAGGAGATCGAAAAGGGTGTCAGAGTCACTTTTCGGTCACGTCGGTTGACGACCTCGCTGGCCTCTCAGCGAAAAGTGACTCCCCTTTTCCTCCCCCTCATGCGCTCGTTCCCTGGCCGCCATCCGCGCCCCGCCGAGGGCTCGCTCCCCGGCCCGCCGTGTACTCCAGCGCGACGGCGCTACAATCGGCGTTCAGCCTCACGATTGCGGGTCAACCATGAGCTCACCTGCCAAGCACGTCGCCGCCGATCCTTCGATCGAGCGTGCGCCGCTGCGCTTCGTCACCGCGGCCAGCCTGTTCGACGGTCACGACGCGGCGATCAACATCATGCGCCGGCTAATCCAGGCGCAGGGCGCGGAAGTCATCCATCTCGGCCACAACCGCTCGGTCGAGGACGTCGTGCGCGCCGCGTTGCAGGAAGACGCCGATGCAATCGCGCTGTCGAGCTACCAGGGCGGCCACGTCGAATACTTCAAGTACATGGTCGACATGCTGAAGGAACGCGGCGCCGCGCATATCCGTGTGTTCGGCGGTGGCGGTGGCACGATCACGCCGGAGGAAATCCGCGAGCTCGAGGCCTACGGCGTCGAGCGCATCTACCATCCGAACGATGGCATGCACCTCGGCCTGGTCGCGATGATCGAGGACGTGGTCGAGCGCGCGAGACGGGGTCAGCATGAAAAGCGGGGTCAGAGTCAGTTTTCTGATGAGAACTTGCAAGCGGCTGTTCACCGTTCGCCGAAAACCGACTCTGACCCCATTTCGATCGAGGAAGGGCAGCACGACGAAGCCGAACTTGCGCGCCTGCGCAAGCAGTGGCAACTCGCCGGCGGCAGGACGCCGGTGGTCGGCATCACCGGCACCGGCGGCGCCGGCAAGTCATCGGTCGTGGATGAATTGCTGCTGCGATTCCTGCACGCATTCCCGCAGATGCGCATCGCGGTGCTCGCGGTCGACCCGACGCGGCGCCGTTCCGGTGGCGCGCTGCTCGGCGACCGCATCCGCATGAACTCGCTGCGCAGCCATCGCGTGTTCATGCGCTCGATGGCGACGCGCCGCCAGCACGCCGCGACCAGCGTCATGCTGAAAGACTGCATCGCGTTCCTGAAAGGGCAGGGCTACGACCTCGTGATCGTCGAGACCGCCGGCATCGGCCAGTCGGATTCGGAGATCGTCGACCTGGTCGATTTTCCGATCTACGTGATGACCAGCGACTACGGTGCGGCCAGCCAGCTCGAGAAGATCGACATGGTCGACTTCGCCGAACTGATCGTACTGAACAAGTTCGACCGCCGCGGCGCCGAAGACGCGCTGCGCGACGTGCGCAAGCAGTGGAAGCGCAACCATGTCGCGTTCCAGGTCAAGGACGAGGACGTGCCGGTCTACCCGACCATCGCGAGCCAGTTCAACGACCCGGGCGTGACCTGGATGTTCGTGAACCTGTGCCGGCTGCTGCGCACGAAGAAATGGGGTCAGAGTCATTTTTCCGATGATGTCTCCGTTTCTTCCTTGCGTTCGCAGAAGAATGACTCCGACCCCATTTCTTCCCGCTGCGACTTCATCCCGCATCTCGACACCACGATCAAGGAGCCGCGCGCAACCGTGCTGATCCCCGGCGCTCGCGTGCGCTATCTCGCCGAGATCGCCGAGCAGGGCCGAGGCATCAACGCAAGTATCGACACGCAGGCCGAAGTTGCCGATCGTGCGCAGTCGTACTGGCAATCGTTGTGCGATCTCGGCGATGCGAGGCTGCCGAAGGCGCTCGATCTCTACGACGTCGACGATCTGCTCGTGCCGGCGGCGGCCGCTGGGGAAATTCCGCTGGCCGGCGAGCGCCGCAGCGGTGCGTCGGACCGGCGCAAACCGAAATTTAACTGGGAGCTGCGGCGTGAATCGGAAGTGCGTGCGGGCAGCGGCACGGCCGCGCCGCCCGCGCAGGACCGCTCGCTCATCACCCTGCGCCAACGCTACAACGACGCGATCCAGTCGCTCTCGTCCGACTCACTCAAGCTGCTGCGCGAATGGCCGCTGCGCCTGAAATCCATCACCGACGAATTCACCGAATACGAAGTGCGCGGCAAGGCGATCAAGGTCGAGAACTACCGTGAGTCGCTGAGCCACCAGAAGATCCCGAAGATCGCCGCACCGACCTACAAGTCGTGGGGCGAACTGCTGACCTTCCTGCAGAAGGAAAACCTGCCCGGCTACTACCCCTACACCGGCGGCGTGTATCCGTACCGTCGCACCGGCGAAGACCCGATCCGAATGTTCGCGGGCGAAGGCACGCCCGAGCGCACCAACCGGCGCTTCCATTACTTGAGCGTCGGCCAGCCCGCGGTGCGCCTGTCGACCGCGTTCGATTCGGTCACGCTGTACGGCGAGGACCCGGCGCCGCGGCCGGACATCTACGGCAAGATCGGCAACTCCGGCGTCAACGTGCCGACCCTGGACGACATGAAGAAGCTGTATTCCGGCTTCGACCTGTGCGCGCCGACGACCTCGGTGTCGATGACGATCAACGGGCCGGCGCCGATGATCCTCGCGATGTTCATGAACACCGCGATCGACCAGCAGGTCGAGAAATACCTGCGCGAGGATTCCGCGCGCTGGGCCGAAGCGGAAAGGAAAATCGCGAAACTGTTCGAAGGCCGCACGCGCCCGCATTACGCCGGCGAACTTCCAGAATCCAACAACGGCCTCGGTCTCGGCCTGCTCGGCCTCAGCGGCGACCAGCTTGTCGATGCGGACACCTATGCGCGCATCAAGGCGCACACGCTCTCCACCGTGCGCGGCACCGTGCAGGCGGACATCCTCAAGGAGGACCAGGCGCAGAACACCTGCATTTTTTCCACCGAATTCGCGCTGCGCATGATGGGCGACATCCAGCAGTACTTCGTCGACAGGAAGGTGCGCAACTTCTACTCGGTGTCGATCAGCGGCTATCACATTGCCGAAGCCGGCGCGAACCCGATTTCGCAGCTCGCTTTCACGCTGTCGATCGGCTTCACCATCGTCGAGTACTACCTTGCGCGCGGCATGCACATCGACGACTTCGCGCCCAATCTCAGTTTCTTCTTCTCCAACGGCATGGACCCCGAATACAC
>JBIODY010000212.1:0-4703 GCA_044445505.1 Lysobacterales bacterium | reverse complement strand
GGCATCGGCTACCGCATGGTCGATCCGGATGCGCTACCGACGTAGGCTCCGCTCCCGCATCATCATCTCGTTTGCGCTGTTCGGACTCGGTCTGACGGCGTTGTTCGCGGCTGCGACGCTGTACATGCGCACCCGCCTCGAGGACCAGCTGATCAACACGACGCTGCAGCGCGAGCTGAAGAATTTCGTCGACTTCAAGCGCGACAACCCTGATCCGAACGCACCGTACAGTTTCAGCGCGTACAGCGCGCTGATCGTGCGTCCGAACAAGACCTCGAGCGTGCCCTTCGCGTGGCAGAAGTACGATCCCGGCGTCTACGACATCGAGGATATCGGACGCGAAGCCAAGATCCGGCCGTACAAGCTGGCCGTCTACAAGGACGCCGACTACTGGGCGTTCCTGCGTTTCGATGTCAGCACGCAAAAGCTCAGCGAGCGCCAGTTGCTGACTGTGCTGATCGCGTCGGTGTTCGCGTTCGCGTTGTTCTCGCTGCTGATCGGGTTCTGGCTGTCCGCGCGGGTGATGAGTCCGGTCACCGAACTCGTGCAGCGCGTACGCGCGATGAGCCGCAGCGGGCGCCCTGAATTGTTGAAGTCGCACTTCGCCAACGACGAGGTCGGGCAGCTCGCCGCCGCGCTGGACGACTATTCCACGCGGCTGACCGAGATGGTCGAGCGCGACCGCGAGTTCAATGCCGACGTCAGCCATGAATTGCGTACTCCGCTCAGCGTGATCGCGAGCACCACCGAGCTGCTGCAGGCCTCGTCGGATCTCACCGAAAAGCTTGGCGCACGCCTGAAGCGCATCGAGCGCGCAGTGCGCCAGTGCAGCGAGCTGATCGACGCGTTGCTGCTGTTGTCGCGACGCGAGCGCCAGGCACCGACCGACGGCGAAACCACGGATGTCGCCCGGATCGTCGAGCAGGTCGTCGACGCGCAGCGCCCGCACGTCGCGAACAAGCCGGTCACGGTGCACGTCGAGATCGAGGAACCGCTGGCCACAGCCGCGCCGTCCTCGGTGGTCGCGGTTGCGCTCAGCAACCTGATCGGCAATGCATTCAAGTACACCCAGGCGGGCCAGGTCATCGTCAGCGTCGGCCACGGCCGGGTCAGCGTCGAGGACACCGGTCCCGGCATCAAGGCCGAGGACGCCGAGAAGCTGTTCGAGCGCGGCGTGCGCGGCACGACGATCGGCATGGGCGGCGGCCTCGGCTTGGCGATCGTGCGCCGCCTGTGCGAACTCTATGGCTGGAAGGTCTCGTTGGCGCCGCGCCCGCAAGGCGGGGCGACCGCGACGATCACGTTCGATTCAAGGCGCGTGTAAGGCTGTTGTGGGAGAGGCTCCGGCCGCGATGCCTGAAGCCTCCCTTTCCGAAGTGATGCCCATCGCGGCTGAGGCCGCTCCGGGTGCATCTCAGGCGCCGACGGGTTCCAGCCAGCCCCAGCGGTCTTCGGTGCTGCCATCGAACAAGCCGAAGAACAACTCCTGGATGCGATGTGTGACCGGCCCCGGCTTGCCCGCGCCGACCGGCTTGCCGTCGACCGAGCGGATCGGCGTTATTTCCGCAGCCGTGCCGCACATGAACAGCTCGTCGCACAGATACAGGTATTCGCGTGGGATGTCGCGCTCGACGATCTCGATGCCGGCGCCGCGCGCGAGGGTGATGAGCGTGTTGCGGGTGATGCCGTTGAGTAGAGCGGCACTGACCGGCGGCGTGTGCAGGGCACCGGCGAAGACCAGGAACAGGTTCTCACCGGCGCCTTCGCTCAGCAGTCCGGTGGAGGCCAGCGCGATGCCCTCGCCGAAACCGAGCCGGCGCGCCTCGCGCGCGACCAGCTGACCTGACAGATAGTTGCCGCCGGCTTTTGCGCCGGCCGGAATCGTGTTCGGCGCGAAGCGCTGCCAGCTCGATACGCAGGCGTCGATGCCTTGTTCGAGTACGCCGGCGCCGAGATACGCACCCATTTCCCAGGCGGCGACCGCGACATCGGTCGGCGTCTCGGCGGAAAGCCCGAAACCGCCGAGACCGCGGAACGCGATCGGACGCAGATAGGCCCTGGTGAACTGGTTCGCCTTGACGACGTCGTGACATGCCGCCTTCAGCTCGTCCTGCGAATACGGCATCGCGATGTCGTAGATCTTTGCCGAATCGAACAGCCGCTTGATGTGGTCGCTGAGGCGGAAGATCGCGGTGCCTCTGGGCGTGCCTTTGTCGGACGTCGCGTAGCTGCGGATGCCTTCGAATACCGACGAGCCGTAATGCAGCGCATGCGCCATCACATGCACGGTCGCCTCGGCCCATGGCTTGATGCGACCGTTGTGCCAGATTTGTTGCGGATATTTCTGAGCCATGGCATGGGTCCGCGATGAAAACAGCGATGATAGCAGCGCGACCGGCGGCCCCGGCCTGCGGGGAGTTTGCAGACCCGGGCATCCCGCCGCGGGTTACTCGCCGCATCCTGCGGCTCGGCCTTCGGCCCTGCTGCGCCGTTCACGCCCGCTCCCGGCGGGCGCAGTGCAAACAGACGGTCGCGGCAAAGCCGCGCCACCTTGTCGCGACCGGCACTGCGTGCTTGTCGCGGCGGCAGGAGCGGTTTTTCAGACCACTCCTACCACATCAACCAGTAGCAGCCGCTGTCGAGGCCGGTGGCGAATGTGTACTCGCGCATGCCACTGCTCTCATTGCTGCCGGTACGCACGCGCAAACTGCCGGATGCGGTTGCCGGACCGGCAATAGTCGCCGCATCGTCGGTGGCGTCCCCGCCATCGATCGACAGCAACGGACGTTTCACGAGATCGCGCAGGACGCGCAGGCGTTCCGTCGCGGCGCCCGCGCCGACTCCGCGCCAGCGCAGCAGGTTCGCGAGTGCGTTGGCATCGTGGCGCGTGAGCGCAGCGGCGAGGCGCCCGCGCAATTCGTCGAACGAGGCAGGGCAGGCAGTCGTGGACAGCGGCGCGGTCGTGGCGTCGGCAGCTGCGGTGGAGCCGCTCGCCGCGTCGGTCGCCGCACACGCCAGGCCGGAAAACACGATCTCGCCGTGGCGGCCGACGCAGCGGTGTACCGCCTGACCATCGTCGGCCCGCGCGCGGGTCGGCGCGCCCATCGGTGCGATCAGCAGGATGAAGCCGAGGATCTGACGGACGTGCATCGGGCGAGGCTAACATCGCCATGCCCGGCTTTGTCAGCTCGTCCCGATGCGCTCGCAGATCGCCACAGTCGCCCGAGCGCGGTTGAGGGTATAGAAATGCAATCCCGGCGCACCGCCCGCGATCAGCCGTCCGCACAGATCCGCGACCACGTCGGCGGAAAATTTGCGGATCGAATCGGCGTCGTCGCCGAATGCGGCGAGACGCTTGACCAGCCAGCGCGGAATCTCGGCGCCACACATATCGGAAAACCGCTTGAGCTGGGTGAAGTTCGCGATCGGCATGATGCCCGGCACGATCGGCACGTCGATGCCCGCGCGGCGCGCCGCGTCGACGAAGCGGAAATACGCGTCGGCGTTGTAGAAGTACTGGGTAATCGCGCCGTTCGCGCCAGCATCGATCTTGGCCTTGAAGTGGCGCAGGTCCGTGTGCGCGTCATCCGACTGCGGATGCACTTCCGGATAGCAGGCGACCTCGATATGGAACCAGCCGTCGCGTTCACTGCGGATGAATTCGACCAGTTCACTTGCGTAACGAAAGTCCCCATGGCTCGCCATGCCGGAGGGCAGGTCGCCGCGCAGCGCAACGATGCGCCGGCAGCCCATCGCCCGATACTGGTCAAGCAGGGTGCGGATTTCTTCGCGCGTGCCGCCCATGCAGGACAGGTGCGGCGCGGCAGCGAGGCCGTGGTCGGCACGCAGGTGCCGGATCGTTTCCGGCGTGTAGGAGAGCGTCGAACCGCCCGCGCCAAAGGTGACGCTGACGTATTCTGGATCGAGCGATTTGAGCCGCGGCAGCGCAGCGGCGAGCGTCGCGCGCTGCTCGTCGGTCTTGGGCGGGAAGAATTCGAAGGAGACGGGAATCGGTAGCCGATGGCCGATAACCGGGGAGCTGGACATGAAGTCGGTTCCTTGAAGGGCGACACGTCGGCGCGCTGCTGGCCCTCCCCCGCTGCGCAGGGGAGGAAGGCATTCTGCCGACGCGCTTGTCTTCCGGCTACCCATTCCCGGTTTGCCGGGGATCAGTAGCGGTAATGCTCCGGCTTGTACGGTCCGTTCACATCGACGCCGAGATAGGCGGCCTGTTCGGCGGTCAGGGTAGTCAGCTTCACGCCGATCTTGTCCAGATGCAGACGCGCGACTTCCTCGTCGAGCTTCTTCGGCAGGATGTAGACCTTGGCTTCGTACTTGTCCTTGTTCGTCCACAGGTCGATCTGGGCGAGGGTCTGGTTCGAGAACGAGTTCGACATCACGAAGCTCGGGTGGCCGGTGGCGCAGCCGAGATTCACGAGGCGGCCTTCGGCGAGCAGGAAGATGCTGTTGCCCGGCTTTCCATCAGTACCTTTGAAGGTGTACTTGTCGACCTGCGGCTTGATGTTGGTATGCGTGGCGCCCGATGCATTCAGCGAATCGACCAGTATCTCGTTGGCGATTTGGCCGATGTTGCAGACGATCGCCTGGTCCTTCATCGCCTGCTTGTGGGCGAGGGTCAGCACGTCCTTGTTGCCGGTCGTGGTCACGTAGATGTCGCCGCGGCCGAGCGTGGATTCGACGGT
>JBIODY010000211.1:0-4712 GCA_044445505.1 Lysobacterales bacterium | reverse complement strand
GTCATGTATGCGATCCAGGCTGGCGGCTTGTGGTTCGGCAAGCGCTGGGCTGAATATTTCGTGGTCGTCGAGACTTCGCTGTTGCTGCCGTTCGAAGCGTGGGAACTCGCGCAGCAGGCCTCTGCGCTGAAGTGCGTCTTGCTGGCGGGCAACGTCGCGATCGTGATCTATCTGGTCCATGTGCTGCGCACGAAAGCCAGGCCGCGGTCGACCCGGGCGGGCATCGCATGATGCGCGAGTAATCCGCGCCGCGATCCGCCGCGCCGCGCCGCGTTGCCGCGACGCGCGGTAGCTGCGGTTGGACGCTGGGCGCAGTCGCAGCGCTGTGCCTGGCCGGATGCGGCGACCGGCAGGCGCCACCCGTCGCACCGGCGTCGGCGCAAATCGCGCAGATGGCCGCGCCGGGCAAGCCGCTGCTTCCGGCGCCCCTGACCCCGGCGCCGCCGGGCCTCACGCCGATCGAAGTGGCGATGCCCGCGCCGGCCGATTGCCTGGCATCTTCCGGCGCGCGTGCGGTGCCTTCGGCGACCGTGCATCGCTGGATCGACACGGCCGGGATTACCCACTATTCCGATCAGCTGCCGCCGGCGTCGGCGAAGGATCGACGCGTGATCACCCTGCGCGGGTTGCCGCCGATCACGGTGCAGGCGACCGGCTACGATGTCGGCTTGCCGGACCAGCTGCAGCAGCGCGCGGTTGCCGATGCGCTCGGCGTACAGCGCGTGCTGCGCGATGCGCTCGGCGTGGCCGCGGCCGACGCGGCCACCTTGCGCGTGGTGTTCGTGCACGATGCGTCGACCTATGCGCGGCTGATCGGCGATCCGGCCCTGGCGACATCCGCCGGCGCGTATTCGACCGCGCAGCACGCGATCTATGTGCGTCTGCAGGAGCAGGACGAAGCGAGCTTCGCGATCCTGCGCCACGAGATCACGCACGCGCTGCTGCACACGTCGGTCGGCAACCTGCCGACCGCGCTCAACGAGGGCCTCGCCGAATATTTCGCGCGTTACCGGACCGGCGGTCTCGGCGGCCAGGTCGATGTCGGCGCCGATCGCCAGCAGATCGTGATCGCAGCGCCAAGCGGCGACGGCAGCGATGCACTGGTCGACCTGCTCGCGCACGAAGGCGCGGATTTCTATGCCGGCAGCGACGCCGGCCGGGTGCAGCGCTATCTGCGTGCATATTCGCTGGTCGCGCTGTTGATGCAGGGCGGCGAGGGCAGGGCGGCGCTGGGCGCGGTGCTCTCGGCCCAGCGTACCGACCCGTGCCGGCCGATCGCCGCCGAGCGGGTACTGGATACGCACTATCGCGGCGGCCTGCCGGCCCTCGCCACAGCCTGGGCCGCGTTCATGCGCGCTCCGCCGCAGTTCGTCCAGGCCTGGTGACACCGGCGTTCATGCCGTATTGCGCGGCGTTTGCAATCCGGTAGACTCGAAACCGCTGTGTTTGCACGGTCCTTCGTGTTACGTGATCCAGTGCAACGCCGATCGACGATCGGCACCGTCGGGTCACTTGGCACGTCTGCATACCCAGCGTTCGGCATGCCCCGCAGCAGGTGTTGAACAAGTGCTGTCCCTGCACGTGCTCAACGTCGCCAGTCCGGTACACGCCCGGACTGGCTCCCGACGGGCCAGGCGCCTGCGCGCCCGATCCGCGGGCAATCCGTCGCTGGATTGCGCTGGCAGGGCGTTTCTCAACACCCTGCGAAGGGGAAGCGTCAGCAACCAGCATTCGGAGAGCGTTTCATGTCGGATCGTGAGGTAGGCACGGTAAAATGGTTCAATGAAAGCAAGGGATTCGGTTTCATCAGCCGCGAAAGCGGGCCGGATGTATTCGTGCATTTCCGCGCGATAACCGGCACCGGATTCAAGACCTTGCAGGAAGGGCAGAAAGTCTCGTTCCGCGTCGTGCAGGGCCAGAAAGGCCTCCAGGCGGAGGATGTCGCAGCTGCCTGAGCCGGTCGTACCGGTAAAACAGGAGGCTGCGGCGTGCGCGCTGCAGCCTTTTTTTTTTGGACTGGACGGGATGCGGATTTCCGGTGCCCGGGCGGGTTGAAATTGCCGCGACTACGCTCCATCTCGCCCGGACGACGTTTTTTTTGGGCACTACTACGGTCGCAAGGCCAGGGAGATGAATGATGTTGACGCTCAACGTGCGTGGCCTGCCGCGCAGCGCGACCGAAAACTCCGTGAACGAATTGTTCGGCAAGTTCGGCCGCGTGCACAAGCTGAAGCTCGCCACCGATCCGTTCAAGAACGAGTGCCGCGGGTTCGCGGAACTGGCGATGGAGGGCCATGAGGCACGCGCTGCGATCGCGAGCCTCGACGGCTCGACCCAGGACGGCGCCACGTTGCGCGTCGGACTCGCCAGCGATCGCCCGCAACGCGGCAGGCGCTGATCCGCCTCGCGGCGCGCACGGGTTGCGCGTGCCGATTCGTTGCGGGATGCTCCGACGCGGCATCGCGCGGGAGGAATCGTGGCCGGCCGCAACCTCGTCCTGCTGTTCGACGGCACCTGGAGCAAGCCTGAATCGCACACCAATGTCGAACGGCTGGCGAACCTGCTGGTCGCCGACGGCAATGGTACTCCGCAGATCATCCATTACGTCGCCGGCGTCGGCATCGGCACCGGACTCGGCCATTGGTTCGGCGGTGCATTCGGCTGGGGCCTGTCCGGCAATGTGATGGAAGGTTTTCGCTGGCTCGCCAATAGCTGGCAGCCGGATGATGCGGTTTTCCTGTTCGGTTTCAGCCGCGGCGCCTACACCGCGCGCAGCCTCGGCGGCATGATCCGCAAATGCGGGTTGCTGCGCCGCGATGGCCACAACGCGGTTGCCGCGTCCGACGTCTCGGCCGCGTACGATTTCTATCGTCGCGATGACGTCCGGCCGGATGACGCGGAGGCGGTCGCATGGCGCGCGCAGCATTCGGTCGAGATCGGGATCCGCTGCATCGGCGTGTGGGAAACGGTGGGTTCGCTCGGTATTCCCGATGTCGCTTCGTGGTTTCCGTATGCGCGCTCGCGCTATCGCTTCCACGACACCGAACTCAGCCGCATCGTCAAGTACGCCTATCAGGCGATTGCGCTCGATGAGCAGCGCGCGGACTTCGCGCCGACCATGTGGACGCGCAATCCGGCCACGCTCGCGCCGGGCGAAAACGCAACCGCGCCGAAGGCCGGGCAGATCGAAATGGAACAGCGCTGGTTCATCGGTTCGCATGGCGACGTCGGCGGCGGCAACGAGGTCGACGGCGCCGGCCGCACACCGGATCCTTTGCCCGACATCGCGCTGGCCTGGCTGCAGCGCAAGGCGATCGCGGCCGGGCTTCACTTCGGCGCGCTGTGCGTGCCCGCGGCGGATGCCGGCCGCGGCACGCCGCGCGATTCGTATCGCGAATTCCTGCGCGGCCTGTATCGCGTGTTCAAACCGCGCACGCCGCGCGTGCTCGGCGGTGGCGTCAACGAAACCGTCGACGACTCGGTATGGCAGCGCTGGCGCGACGATCCGGCGTATCGGCCTGCATCGCTGGTCGATGCGGTGCGGCGGCGCACGGTCGCGGTACCGGCGGATATCGCGCAGGGCGAAGGCTCCTGATCGGGCTCTGCTCTGGTGCGGCGACTCTCGCAAGAGCGGCCTCGGCGAGTCGTGGGAGCGGCTTCAGCCGTGATGCTTGCACGCGAACACCATCCCCACCCAACCGTCGGGCATCCTGCCCTCGAGCCCGGTCTGCACATCCGTGTGCAGCCGTTCGCAGTCGCGCGGCAGTGCCGCGCGACTGCACCCGCCACGAGCGGCGCGAGTCAAGCCCGGCTCACCCCTTGAAAGGGGAGGGCTTGAAACCATCGCGGCTGAAGCCGCTCCCACCGTTGTCGCCCCTTGGACAGAAAAACGGGGCCGCTGGCCAGTGGCTCCAAGGCTCGGCAAACGACGCGCTCCTTCACCTGTTCAGTTCTGCGCGGAGCCGCGCCGCGGTTCGGACATCGCCAGCGAGTTCCGCCGCCTGGCCAGCCCCGGCAAGCGCTCCTCGCCGGCCAGGGGCCGCAATCAACGCCGATTGAAACTCCCGAAGCGCCTCGGGTGGACGTTTGAGTTCGAGAAACATTTCTCCCAGCTGTTCGCGCGCGGGAACGATCGGGCCCGGCGTGACCGGCAGTTTCTCCACCGCATCTTCCTTGTCCGCGGCGGAGCGCATGCGCTGTGTGGCCTCATCCGCCATTCCTTGCGCATGCAGGATCCAGGCTTGCGCTTCTTCGCTCAGTACCTCCGTCTGCATCGCCCAATAAACATTTCCCGACGACTGTAGCTGGTGCAAACAGGCATTGATCTTGACGAGTTCGCTTTGCGCCGCTTGCGGATGTCCACTGCGGGCCTGGCCGATCGCCCGGGCCCAGTAAACGATGGCGGCGACGTGAGGCGCCGCTTGCGGCAGCGGCTGAAGAGAAGCCGCAGTGGCCCATTGCCGGCGTTCGACCGCAAGGCGTACCGGCATGGCGGTCGCGGCATAGTCCACCTTGAATTGGGCGGTCGGAAGCCCGCTCATCGCGCGAAGATCGCCTACGACGCGCCTGGCGTCCGTGTCGCGTCCGCGTTGAAGGTATGCATACGTCAGGTAGTCCATTGCATGCAACTCTTCACCCACGTCGCCTTCGGCGTGCGCAGCCGTACGCGCGGCCCGATTCGATGCGATTGAGTCGTCCCAGTAGCCCAGACG
>JBIODY010000210.1:0-4716 GCA_044445505.1 Lysobacterales bacterium | reverse complement strand
GCGCGGACCGGGTTGCGCTCGTCGTGGGCACGTCGACCGCGAGCATCGGTGCGACCGAGCAGGCATACCGCGAACTCGAAGACGGCCGCTTCGCAGCCCGATTGCGCAACCCGCGTCTGCACACGCCGCATTCGCTCGGCCTTTTCCTCCAGGCCGTACTCGGCACGCGTGGACCGTGCCTGACCGTCGCGACCGCGTGCTCGTCGAGCGCGAAGATCTTCGCGCAGGCCGAACGCCTGCTGCGCCTCGGACAGGCCGACGCGGCGATCCTCGCCGGTGTCGACACGTTGTGCGGCAGCGTGCTGTTCGGCTTCAATGCGCTCGAGCTGGTTTCGCCTGAAGCGTGTCGCCCGTTCGATACCGCGCGAAATGGCATCTCGATCGGCGAGGCGGCCGGCTTCGCGCTGCTCGAACGCGACGGCGGCGCCGCGGCACCGCATCTTCTCGGTTATGGCGAATCGTCCGACGCCCATCACATGTCGACGCCGCACCCGCAGGGCCTCGGCGCACGTCTCGCGCTGGCCGATGCGCTGGCACGCGCGGACCTCGCTCCCGCCGACGTCGACTACATCAACTTTCACGGCACCGCCACGCTGAAGAACGACGAGGTCGAGGCCGCGCTGATCGCCGAAGTATTCGCGGCGACCACGCGCGCCAGTTCGACCAAGGGTTTCACCGGCCATACGCTCGGCGCCGCCGGTATCCTCGAAGCGGTCCTGACCCTGCTCGCGATGGAACAGGAGCTGGTGCCTGGCACCTTGAACACGACCACGCCGGATGCGGTGTGCGGACCGCAACTCGCACTCGCCAACGAGGAGCGCGCGATCCGCGTCGCGCTCAGCAATTCGTTCGGCTTCGGCGGCAACAACTGCACGCTCGCGTTCGGCCGCGGACGGGCGCATTGAATGGAACGACTCGTGGTGCATATCGAAGGAATCGGCTGGTGGTCGCCGGGCGCGACCGACTGGAACCAGGCTGCCGCATGGCTGCGCGACGGCGCCGCGCAACCGGCCACGGTCGATACGAAACCGGCGGCGGGCGTGCTGCCGCCGCAAGAACGCCGGCGCGCGCCGGAGCCGGTGCTGCTTGCCTGCGAAGTCGCGGCCCAGGCTTGTGCGATGGCCGCACGCGATCCGGCGACGCTGCCGAGCGTATTCAGCTCGGTGCACGGCGATCTCGCGATCACCGACGCGCTGTGCACCACGCTCGCCGCGGAACCGCTGCAACTGTCGCCGACGCGTTTCCACAATTCGGTACACAACGCGCCGGCCGGCTACTGGACCATTGCCGTGCAATGCCGCGCGGCGTCGAGCGCGGTCTCCGCGTGGCACGGCAGCTTCGCCGCGGGGCTGTTCGAAGCGGCGATGCAGGCGATCGCCGACGACACGCCGATCCTGTTCGTCGCCTATGACATCGCCACGCGCGGACCGCTCGCCGAAGTCGCGTATGGCGCCGCGCCGTTCGCGGCAGCGCTGGCGCTGAACCCGCAGGCGAGCGTGCGTACGCTGGCGACCCTGCGCCTGGGTCATGTCGCCGCGCCGGCGCGCGCGGATTCCGATGCCGGGCCGCAGGCGCCGTTTGCGCTGGCGACGCCGCTGGCGAATGCGCTGCCGCTGTTCGCCATGCTCGCGCGATCGCAAAACGGGATCGTGCATCTACCGAACGCCGCCTCGACTTCGCTCGACATCGAGGTGCGCACATGAGCGCGACCGATCCCGCCGGCGTCGTGGTCATCATTCCTGCGCTGAACGAGGAGCGCGCGATCCGCGACATCGTCGAATCGGTGCTTGCAATCACGCCGAACGTGATCGTCATCGACGATGGCTCGACCGACCGCACAGTCGAATGCATCGCGGATCTGCCGATTACCCTGATCCGCCATGCCACGCCGCTCGGCAAGGGCCAGGGCCTGCGCGACGGCTTCCGCAAGGCACGCGAGCTCGGCTTCGATGCGGCGATTGCGATGGACGGCGACGGCCAGCATCTGGCCAGCGACATTCCGCGCCTGCTCGCCGCGGCACGTCTTTATCCCGGGCACATCGTGATCGGCGCGCGCATGCGCCATCGCGAGAACCAGCCACCCGCACGGCGACGCGCGAACGCGGTCGCGGACTGGGGCATCTCCTGGGGTTCCGGCATGCCGATTGCGGATACCCAGAGCGGACAGCGCTATTACCCGCGCGCAGCGCTCGACCTTGCCGATCTCGCCGCCGACGATTTCGTGTTCGAGGCGGCGTTGCTGATTGCGGCCGCGCGCGAGCAGCACCTCGGCATCGTCTCGGTGCCGATCGAATCGCGTTATCAGGGCGAATTCCGCACCAGCCATTTCCGCCCGGTGCGCGACGTCACCCGGATCACCCTGTACACGGTCGGGCGTATCTTCCACTACGGCCATATCGTGCGCAGCTACCGGCGTGCGAGCGCGACACCGCCACTGGTTTTCGATCCCGATACGAATCGGCGCTGAATCCGATGCCGCATCTGTTGCTGCAGCTGGCGGTGATCCTCGGCGTGGCCCGCCTGCTCGCCTCGCTGCTGCACCGCTTCGGCCAGCCACCGGTGATCGGCGAGATGATCGCCGGCATCCTGCTCGGCCCGCTGGTATTCGGCGCGCTGGCGCCCGACTGGCAGGCGACGATCTTTCCGGCCGGCAAGCTCGGCGCACTCGACGGACTCAGCCAGGTCGGACTCGTGCTGTTCATGCTGGTCGTCGGCGCCGAATTGCGCGCACCCGCGGGTTCGCGCGCACGACTGCTCGCGGCGGGCTGGATCGGCACGCTCGGCGTGCTGGTGCCGATGCTGCTCGGCCTGGCCATCGCACCGGTACTGCATCCACGATTCGCACCACCCGGCATCGGCATGTGGCCGTTCGCGTTGTTCATGGCCGCGTCGATGGCGATCACTGCATTTCCGGTCATGGCGCGCATCCTGAAAGACCGTGGCATGACGCGCAGTCCGCTCGGCCAGCTCGCGCTCGGCGCGGCCGCGGTCGCCGATGTGCTGGCCTGGATCGTGCTCGCGCTCGTGGTCGCGCTGATCAGCGCGCGCGGTGGCTGGGGTGTGTTCGCGCGTACCGGCATCGGGCTCATCGCGATCGTGGCGATCGCTTTCGGACTGCTGCGTCCGGCGATTGCGCGCCTGCTTGCGCGCCATGCGAGCGACGGCCGCCCCGATGGCGCGGTGCTGAGCCTGCTCCTGATCGGCGCCTGCGCGATGGCCGCGGCGACCGAATGGCTCGGCCTGCATGCGGTGTTCGGCGCGTTCCTGTTCGGCGCCTGCCTGCCGCGCGACGAGCGCCTGCTGCAGACCCTGATCGAACGCCTCGAGCATGTTGCGGTGCTGATGCTGATGCCGGTGTTCTTCGCGCTCGCCGGCCTCGGCATGACGCGCGAGGCATTCAGCGGCGCCGGCGCCGGTGCACTGCTACTGATCCTCGCCGCGGCGGTGCTCGGCAAGCTGCTCGGCGCCGGCGGCGGCGCGCGCATCGCGGGCCTCGCCTGGCGCGACTGCTGCGCGGTCAGCGCGCTGATGAATGCGCGCGGCATGATGGAATTGATCGTGCTCAAGGTCGGGCTCGACGCGGGCGTGATCGGCGCCGAGATCTTCACCCTGCTCGTGGTGATGACCATCGTGACGACGCTGATGACCTCGCCGGCGCTCAAGCTGTGCCTGCGCGGCGATCGAAGAACCGCGCCTTGATCGGCCACGCCGACGAGTCTCCGCAGAGCGGCTTCAGCAGCGATGCTTTTCTTTCCGTGAGGCAACGGCATCGCGGCTGAAGCCGCTCCTACGGGCAAGGCAAGGCGTTCACGCCATGCCGCCGTTGATCCCGATGACCTGGCCGTTGATGTATGCAGCCGCGTCCGAGCACAGGAAGCGCACCAGCGCCGCGACTTCGTCCGGCGTGCCGGCACGACCCGCGGGCACCAGCGCCTCGATTTGCGCGCTATCGAACGTGTCCTCGCTCATGCGTGTGCCGATCACGCCTGGCGCGACGACGTTCACGCTGATGCCGCGCGAGGCCATCTCGCGGGCCAGCGATTTGCTCGCGCCGTGCAGCGCCGATTTCGCCGCCGCATAGTTGACCTGACCGCGGTTGCCGAGCACCGCGGCGACCGAAGACACCGAGACGATGCGTCCCCAGCGCGTGCGTGCCATCGGCAGCAGCAGCGGCTGGGTCACATGGAAAAATCCATTGAGCGAAACGTCGATGACGCGCCGCCACTGATCCTCGCGCATGCCGGCGAGCGGCGCGTCGTCGTGGACGCCGGCATTGTGCACGAGGATCTGGATCGGCCCGGCTTCGAGCACGCGGTCGAGCGCGGCGCGCGTCGCGCCGGCGTCGGTGAGGTCGAAGCCGATCGCCTGTGCACGGCCGCCGCCGGCGGCGATCGCGTCGACCACCGCCTGCGCACGTTCGAGTCCCGCGTGCGCATGCACGAACACGTTGCAGCCATCGGCCGCCAGCGCGCGCGCGATCGCGCCGCCGATATCGCCGCTGCCACCGGTCACCAGGGCTCGCCGTGGATCCGTCACCGGAATCCCCCGCTGTTGTCGTGTCCGGCAATGATCGCCGTTTCGCCGCGTCTTGCGTAGATGCGGCCGGTGACTACGCAACCGATCCCGTCGCGTCCCTGAATGAACGCCGGAGCGCGCGCAACCGCCGCGCACCCGGCCATGCACTTATCGGTGCCCGCAAACCGGGATCCGACGATC
>JBIODY010000209.1:0-4720 GCA_044445505.1 Lysobacterales bacterium | reverse complement strand
TTCGGCCATGCCTTCACCTACAAGGCGCCTGGCGAGCACGGCGATTTCGATATCGTGTTCCTCGGCAAGGACGGCCAGGCCGGTGGGGATGGCGTGAATGCCGACTATGGCAACTGGCAGTGAGCCGTACAGCGTGAGACGAAAGACGTGAGACGTGAGACGAAAGAGGGGATCGGGAGCGGGAGGACGTTTTTGCGTCTTCCGTTTCATGTCTCACGTCTATCCAGGGGTTTCACCCTGATCGAACTGATCGCGGTGATCGTGCTGCTCGCGATCGCGATGACCGTGGTCACGTTCTCGTTCTCGAAGAGCCTGCAAAGCGCGCGCATCCGCGGCGCCAGCCGCGACCTGGTCGCGGCGTTGCGTTATACGCGCGGCCAGGCGATCGTGAAAGGCACGCCCGAGGTGCTGACGCTCGACCTCGACAACAACTCCTACACCGCTCCCGGCAAGGGCGCGGCGAAGCTGCCCAAGGACATGACCCTGCGCCTGACCACCGCCGAGACCGAGCAGACCGGCGCGAACAGTGGCGGCATCCGCTTCTTCGCCGACGGCAGCTCCACCGGAGGCCACATCTCGGTGCTGCAGGGCCAGCGCGAATGGCGTATCAATGTCGCCTGGTTGACCGGCGACATCGCGCTCGACGAAGCCCCGGAATAGGGTGGCTCGAAGAACCGCACCGGCACGCGAGTGTGCCGCCACGACAAGCACGCAAGGGTCGGCCGTGGCAAAGTCGGCGCGGTGCTGCCCGATCCGGCGATGCCCGGTTCTGCAATCGACCGAACCGAACTCGCGCCCATCCCCGCGGTCCATTCCCTGATGAAACGCGCACGCATTCCAGCCAGCCGCCGCCACGCGCGCGGATTCAGCCTGATCGAGATGGTCGCGGCGTTTCTCGTCTTCGCGATCGGAATCGGCGTGCTGATGCAGATCCTGGCGACCTCGATGCACAACGCGAGGCAGTCGTCGGATTACACGCTGGCGGCGCTGTGGGCGCAGTCCAGGCTCGATACGGTCGGGGTCGGCGAACGTATCGAGGCCGGCCACAGCAGCGGCCGCTTCGACGACAACTACAGTTGGGACCTCGATATCAAGCAGGTCGATCCCTCGGACGTCGAACCGCCGCCGCAGGCGCGGGCCGGTGCCGGCAATGCGAATGCGGCGGCCGGGCAGAACCAGGGCCAGGGCCAGCGCGTCTCGGCGGGCAACGCCGGCCTCGGCGGCGGTATCGAGGTGTCGCCGTTCGATATTTACCAGGTCGATCTCACGGTCAGTTGGGGCGGCCGTTTCGGCGCGCATTCGCACACCGCACATTTCGGTACCCTGCGCGCGGTGAACCCGGATCCGAACCAGGGCGCGCCGGGCGGCGCCAACCCGCAACCGCCGCGGATCGGCGGAGCAGTGCAATGACGCGTCGATCGGGTTTGCGCGCGCGCGGCTTCACCCTGCTCGAGGTCATGCTGTCGATCCTGCTGCTCGCGCTGCTGCTCGCCGGCACCTACGGCGCGATCCGCACCACGGTGCATGCGATGCATTCGGGCGAGGCTGCGATCGATCGCACCAACCGCCTGCGTGTCGCGCAGGAATTCATGCGTCGCCAGATCAGCCGGATCATGCCGCTCGCGTTCGGCCAGGACGAAAGCACGAACACGAACTTCGTGTTCGAGGGCAAGCGCGACTTCATGCGCTTCGTCGCGCCGATGCCGGGGTACCTGTCGAAAGGCGGCCCGTACGTACAGACGCTGTCGTTCGCCGGCAACCGGCGTGGTGGCAAGCAACTGCTGTTCAACGACGCCATGCTCAACGGCTTCGACATCGACAGGAAAGCCGACAACGAGCCATCGATCCTGCTGGACCAGATCGAGGACGGCCGCTTCGAATTCCGCACCCTCGACGAGGACGGAGCGCTGACCGACTGGTCCGACCAGTGGGACGACCCCAGCGTGACGCCGGTGATGGTACGCATCGTCGTGCACATGCTGCCGGAAGCGCGCACCGAATTTCCGGACATGGAAATTCCGCTGCTGCTCGACGTCGGCGCGATGCGCCATCAGAACGCGCGCGGCACGATTCCCGGCGTCGGGCTGGGTGCGGCGCGGCCGATCCAGCGCGGAGGCAACTGATGGCGCACCCCGCTCGCCTGCACGAACGCCGTGTGCGCACCCGCCAACGCGGTATCGCATTCGTGCTCGTGTTGTGGGTCATTGCGATGCTGTCGATCCTGCTCGGCAGCTTCTCGCTGGTCGCGCGCACCGAGAACCTGCAGTCGCGGCATTTGTTCGACAGCACCCAGGCGCGCTATGCCGCGGAGGCCGGCCTCAATCTCGCGGTGTACGAGCTGCGCAAGGGCGATCCGCTGCAGCGCTGGGTTGGCGACGGGCGTCCGTACACGTTCGCCTATGGCGACGCCGAGATCGAGGTCCGCATCACCGACGATTCCGGCAAGATCGACATCAACGCCGCGGACGACAATATGCTGCTCGGCCTGTTCACAGCGCGCGGTCTCGGTCTGGACCAGGCCGAAGCGCTGAAGGATGCAGTGCTCGACTGGCGCGATCCCGACGACGACACGCGCGCGAATGGCGCCGAGGCGCCGCAGTACAAGGCCGCCGGTCTTTCGTACGGTCCGAAGAACGCGCCGTTCGACACCGTGTCCGAGCTGCAGCAGGTCCTCGGCATGGATTACGCGCTGTACGAGAAGCTGGAGCCGGCGTTGACGATCTATTCCGGAAGCTCCAAACCGAGCGCCGCTTTCGCCGACGCCGAAACCCTGGCGGCGATGTATCCGGATGTGCCGCTGGAACAGCTCCAGCAACTGATCCAGCAGCGCCAATCGATGGCTCCCGGCGATCTTGCCGGCGGCGCCCTGACCTTGCCGGACGGCACGCCGATCATGGCGGGCGGCGGAGGCCTCACGTATAGTGTGAAGTCCCGTGCGAAGCTGCCGAACGGCGCGAGCACGACCTTGGATGCGACCATCCGCATGGGCGGAGTCAGTGCGGCCGGACGGCCATTCGTGATTCTGCGCTGGCGCGATGGGGAAACCTCGTAATCGCCGTGAACCCAGCCCTGGACAGACAAATCGCGCGTCTGCGGATGCGCCTTGCCAAGACCCCGCTGCCACGCTTGTTTGCGTGGTGGGGCGGCGAGCTGCTGGCGTGTCTTCCGGCGCGCTGGCGCAATCGGCTGTCGGAACGCTCCGAATCGCTGCTGCTGGATCTGCGCGGCGAGGAGATCGTGGTCTGGCGCGAGCGCAGCGAGGCAATCAGCGAATACGCGAGGATCCGCCGCGATCTGCCGGCCGAAGTGCAGAGCGCGGAGTTCCAGCGCCTGCGCAATGCGATCGGCGATCCGATGGTGCGCACAGTGTTCTGCATCCCGGCCGAGCGCGTGCTGATCCGCACGCTGAGCCTGCCGGTCGCGGCAGAGGAAAATCTGCGTCAGGTGTTGTCTTTCGAGATGGACCGGCAGACGCCGTTCAAGGCCGACCAGATCTATTTCGACAGCCGCGTGATCGGCCACGATGCAAGCGAGCGCAACGCGCAGGTCGAACTGGTGCTGATCCCGCGTGCCAAGCTCGATCAGGAACTCGCCGCGCTGCCGGCCGGTGCGGCCGATCTCGATGGCGTCGATAGCTGGCGTAACGTGCCCGGAGCCGGCCGCCGTCACACCAACCTGTTGCCGCCGGAACGCCGCGCGCGCCGGCGCAACCTGCGCCTGCCGCTGAATCTCGGTCTCGCCGCGCTGGCGCTGATCCTGCTCGTGGCGAACATGAACGAGTCGCTGGCGAATCGAGCCGCGGCGGTCGAGACGATGCGCAGCGAAGTCGCGAAGGCGAATACCGAGGCCAAGCAGGTCGCCGCGCTGAAGAAGACGCTCGCCGATTCGATCGCCGGTGCGAACTTTCTCACCGACCGCAAGCGCAAGGGTCCGCTGACCGTCGCCCTGATCAACGACATCAGCCAGCGCCTGCCGCAGGACACCTACCTCGAGCGCCTGCAGATCGAGAACAAGCAAGTGCAGTTGCAGGGCCAGGCGCAGGAAGCGGCCAAGCTGATCGCGTTGCTCGGCGCCTCGCCGTGTCTTGGCAATCCCGGTTTCCAGGGCCAGGTGCAACCGGATCCGCGCAGCGGCAAGGAACGCTTCCAGATCAATGCCGATCTCAAGGAGTGCGGTCCGGTGCCAGAAGGCAATGCGGTCGCGGCGAAGCCGGCCGCAAAACCCGCAGTGCCGCCCAAGCCCGTGGCTCCGCTCAAGGCCGCGGCGCCGCCCAAGCCGGCGGACATACCCGCGTCATCGAAACCGAAACCGATGCTCGACGCGCGACCGCATCCGCCGACCAGGCCTGCGTCGGTACCGAACGGGCAGGCGCCCGGCAAGAAGCCGGAGGCCGCGCATGGCGGCAAGTAGATTCCAGCCCAAGGATGGCCGCCTGCTTGCGGTCGTGCTGCTGCTGATCGTCGCGATGCTGGTCTATCTGGTCGGCGTGCACTGGTGGTTCGTCGCGCCGCAGATGCAGATCGCGAGCGACATGCAGGACCTGCGTCAGCAACAGCTGCGCTTCCGCCAGACCACGGCCGAAAAACCCGAGATCGAGAAGCGCCTCGCCCAGGTCAAGGCGTACGAGCAGGGCAACCAGGCATTCCTTGCCGAGACCGACGCGAACGCGGCGTCGGCCGCGCTGATCCAGCGCCTCAAGCAGGCGATGGGCGAACACGTC
>JBIODY010000208.1:0-4727 GCA_044445505.1 Lysobacterales bacterium | reverse complement strand
CGCCTGGCGCAGATCTTCCCAGCGCTTGCCGGCGAGGGTGAATTCGGCCAGG
Source organism: Lysobacterales bacterium (assembly GCA_044445505.1). Taxonomy (GTDB): domain Bacteria; phylum Pseudomonadota; class Gammaproteobacteria; order Xanthomonadales; family Rhodanobacteraceae; genus Dokdonella_A. The sequence continues at coordinate 4,675 of JBIODY010000208.1, read as the reverse complement.
CGCACGGTCGCGAGTTCGCCGAGCTTGAATAGGTCGAAGCCGAGGTCGTGGTACAGCGAAAGATCCGGCTCCAGCACCTCGTAGAACAGCGGCACCCGATCCTGGGCGTCGGCGAACTGGCGGAAGTCCAGGATCGCACGCTTGATCGCGGCCTCGGGGCCGCACGGCGAACCGAGCGCGACGAGTCGGTCGCGCACCGCGCCGTAGGCGACGACCGCGTGAGTGTCCGCGGACCAGAACAGGTGCTTGTCGGCCATGAAACTGAGGTGCGCGAACTCGCCGCCGCCGTGCTCGAGATAGATCGCGCGTGCGCGTTCGAGCTCGGCGTGGTCGGGCAGCTTCAACGCCGGTCGGCGTACCGCGAACGATTGCCAGATCAGGTAGGCGAACACGCCGAGCGCCGCCGCGAACAGGCCGCGTGCGATACGCGAGGAATGTTCGCCGAAACCGAAATACCAGAAGTCGAAACTGTCGTCGCCGAGCACGGCGCCGACGCCGGCCGCGAAGAACCCGAGCACGACGACAGCGAGGCCGGCCAGCCAGGTGAATGTGGTCAGCGAGGTAAGGCTCATCGCGCGCTGGGTGAATTCGCGCTTGCGCATGCGCAGCAGCAACGCGATCGCGAGCAGGAACAGCGCCTCGCCGAAATGCAGGCCCTTGGTCACCGCGAGCAGCGCGCCAAGCACGAGCAACGGTTGCGCGAGCCGGTAGGCGACTCGCAGACGTCCGTCGATGCCACGGCCCAGCCCGAGCAGCAGCACGCCGGTCAGGATCGACAGCCAGTACGAACTCTCCACCGCGGCCAGCGGCAGGTTCGCGCGCACGACGACGATGTGCTCGTGCACGGCGGGGATCGCCGCCGAGCCGAGCAGCACGAGGCCGGCGCCGAACGTCAGGATCGCCAGCGCGCGCATGCCGAGCCCTGCGAGCAGGGTCGCAGGCAGCCCGAGCAGCCCGAACAACGGATGCGTCCGCAGGCGACCGGCGACGCGCGCGAACGCAGGCAGGCGGCCGGCCAGCATGCCGGAGCCGAAATACAGTCCGGCCAGCAACGGCAGCAGGTAGTACGCGATGCGGAACAGGAACAGGCCGGACAACACCTGCGCGTTGTCGTAACCGGCGTCGCTCAGCGAGAGCAGCATCAGGCCGTCGAACACGCCGAAGCCGCCCGGGATCAGGCTGAGCAGGCCGAGCGTCTGCGCCGCCGCGAAGTTGCCGAGCATCGCGCCTGCTTTCACGTGCGCGCCGGAGATGTACAGGCAACCGTAGAGCACTGCCGCGCTCAGCACCCAGTCGACGAACGACAGGCCGGCGAGCGCCAGCTTGAGCCGCAGCGGCGGCAGATCCAGGCCGCGCGGCAGCCAGCGCATCAGGCGGCGTCGCGTGGTCAGCACGAAGAACGCGGGGAGGTACAACGCGGCACCGATGAGCACCGCGATGCCGAGCCAGTGCGCGGTCGCGCTCGGCGTGATCGGCAACGAGCCCAGCAGCAGCGTCGCGATGATCAGCACGGACAGTCCGAGCGGCAGCGACAGCACCTGCAAGCCGATCAGCGCGGCGCCGACCGGCAGTTCCACGCGGCGCGCGGAAAATCCCAGCAGACGCACGCCGGAGCCGACAGCGCCGGACAGGTTCAACACGTTGGCGAGCGTATTGGCGACGAACGCAAGACGCAGCACTTCACGCGCCGGCATCGGCACCTTGAGCCAGCGTGCGATCACGACATCGATCAGGCCGGTGAACGCGACCGCGATCAGCGCGAGCAGGCCGACGCCGAGCGCCGGCAGGGTCGGCACATCGAGCAGGGTGCGCTGCATTTCCGGCAGGTCGAACTCGGCGACGCCGCGCACCAGCAGCCATGCGACCAGGCCGAGGAATACGATCGGCACCAGCCAGCGCAGGCGCGCCGCCCAGCCGGAAGCCGGCGGATTCATCGAGGAGGCGGAATCGGGCGTGGTCCTCATGCAACTCGCATCATCCATGAAAGCGCCGATTCTAGTGCAGCGGGTCCCACGGAGCTCTGGATATATCAAGGCTCGTCATTCCGGCGCAAGCCGGACTGCGGGCTGATGCCGTGGCGAACGGCGAAGCCGGCCCGAGGGGCAGGCCGCAGGAGCGGCCGGGACGACTTGTTCCGAGAGTGCAGGCGCACGTGCCCGCGCGACGAGTGCGTCAGCGCGTGGTCGCGCCGAGCAGATCCTTCACGCTCTGCGCGTATTGCGGCATCCAGTTCTTCGGCACGCCGAAGCCATGGCCGACCTTGGGCAGCATGATCGCCTTCGAGTCCGCCTGGCCGGCCGCGAAGTCCGGCGCGAACGCCGGATCGCAGACCTGGTCCGACTCCCCCTGCAGGATGCGCCACGGCGCCTTGACCGTTTCGCGCTTGTCGAACACCCAGGTCGGCGGCTGCTTCTGCCAGTGCCGGGTCAAACCGCCGACCCCCGGGCAGAACGCCTTGTGGATCAGCAAGTCCGGACAGAAACCCAGGCTGATGCCGCCACCCAGACGCTGGCCGGCGTCGGCCGCGAGCACCGCGTACACGATCGTCGCGCCCGAGGAGTAGCCGATGACGATCGGGCGTGTCTCCAGCGGCAGGTTCAAGCGGCGGATCAGGTCGTCGCCGAGTTTCGCGAGCAGGCCGTCCGCATCGCTGCACGCGCCCTGGCCACTGTCGAGTCCTTTCAGGAACTGCGGTGTGCTGAAGCCGGCGACCCAATAGCCTTGCGCCGCCGCTTCGTGCGCCATATCCGTCACGCCGAGATTCCAGCCGCCATCGCCGGACGCAAACAACGCGAGGCCGCGGCTCGCGACTTTCGGTTTGTACACCGCGACCGCGCCGAAGCCGGCGACATCGATCCAGCGATCGACCTGTGGATCGCGCACCGGAGCCGCTGGCTTGTGCGCCTTCGGCTGCGCCGGCGGCTTCTTCGCGGCGCTCGCCGCGTGCGCCGCGGCATGATTGAGCGCAGGCGCCGCAGCGGATGCGACCATCGGCAGCGCACCGAGCGTCAGCGACAGTGCGGCAGCGGCGACGTACGGACAACGGATCAAGCGGGCGCTCCTCGTCACAAAGCGCGGCACGCTAGCGGATGCGGCCGTGCCTGTCACGCACACGCAGCATGGAGTCCAGCCACGGTTCATCTTGGCAGTTTGCAAAACCGCGCATCCTGCTGCAGTTCGCACGACGGCGCACAGCTGCGCCACGTTAGTCGCGACAAACCCTTGCGCGCTTGTCGCGACGGTACATCCGTGTGCCAGAGCGGTTCTTCAAACCGCGCATCGCGGCTCAGCGTGGCGGCAGCGTTTCGTCGTCGGCGCGTTTTGCAACTTCGTCCGCATGCAGTTCGAACCACATTGCGTTGAGGATCGCGAACGCCAGCGCGAGGCCGAGGCCGAGGATCCAGCTGAAGTACCACATGATGCATCTCCGTCATGGTTTGCAGGTGCGGCTTGCAAGTCTCCGCTTCAGGGGGTTGGCTGCGCGACGAAAGCATCGCGGCTGAAGCCGCTCCCGAGATCAGAAGCCGCTCCCACGATCAATACATGCCATGCGAGCGCCTGACGTGCTCCAGGCTGATCCGCCCGCGCAGCACGCTATACACCCAACTCGTGTAGCCGATCACGATCGGCATCAAAACTGCGGTGACCAACAGCATCAGGCCGAGCGTGCCCTTGCTGCTCGATGCGTCCCAGATTGTCAGGCTGCTGCGCGGGTCGAGGCTCGATGGCAGCAGGAATGGAAACAGCGCGAGGCCGGCCGAGCCGATCGTACCGGCGACCGCGATCGCGCTGGACACGAATGCGGTGGCGTGACGGCTTCGCGCGGCGAGCAGCGGCACGGCCAGCGCGGCGACAATCGCGATACCGGCACAGACGCAGGCCCAGCGCCCGAGCGGGCCGTCGCCGAGCCAGTTGCCGCTATGCACGACGTCTTTCAGCAGCGGGTTGGACGCCGCGCCAGTATCGAGGCCGATGCTGCCGATCGCGTAGCCGGTGATGCCGAACGCGAGCCACGCGCCGGCGGCGAGGTAGAGCACGACGAATGCCGGCGCAAGGATGCGCAGCAGGCGTTCCGCGCGGGCCAGGATCACGCCCTCGGATTTGACCGTCGCCCACGCCGCGCCATGCATCAGCAGCATCGTGATCGAGACCAGACCGACCAGCAGCGGGAACGGCGTCAGCAGGTCAAAGAAACCGCCTGTATAGGTGATCCGCAAGGTGTCGTCATAGCGCAGCGGCACGCCGAGGAACAGGTTGCCGAATGCGACCCCGAATACCAGCGCCGGCACGAATCCGTTGAAGGTCAGGATCCAGTCCCAGGTATTGCGCCAGTGCCAGTGCGCGATTTTGTTGCGGAAATTGAAGCCGACCGGGCGCACGATCAACGCGAGCAGGGTCAGCAGCATCGCGAAATAAAACCCCGAGAACGCGGCCGCGTACAGTAGCGGCCACGCCGCGAAGATCGCGCCGGCGCCGGTGATCAGCCAGACCTGGTTGCCTTCCCAGACCGGCTCGATAGTTTCCAGCAACGCGCGGCGTTCGTCGTCGTTCTGCGCGAGCACGCGCAGCAACCCTGCGATGCCGAGGTCGTAACCGTCGGTGACCGCAAAGCCGATCAGCAGCAGGCCGAGCAGCAGCCACCAGATGATGCGCAGGGTTTCGTAGTCGATCATGG
>JBIODY010000207.1:0-4740 GCA_044445505.1 Lysobacterales bacterium | reverse complement strand
TTCACAAACGAATCAGCAATCCGTCGTGCGATGCCTTGCGCCATCGGCACTTGCGTGGCTTATCTCGGATGTCGCTGAGAAGGCGCATGCAAACCGTTCATGCCCGAACGTCGCGCCATGCGAACCAGCGGTTTGAAAAACCGCTCCGGCAAGGGATGTGCCGCCGGGGCAAGCATGCAAGTGTCCGGTGCGACACGCATGCGCCATGCCCCATGTTTGCACTACGCCCGCAAGACGCGAACCGCGTGGCGCTATTCGAACTTGAATTCGAACGCGACCGCGTCGTGCCCCGGATCGGCGACTTCGAACACCAGCGCCGTGCTCGCACCGGGGCTGAGGCCGCGATCGATCGCGCGGGTGTCGCCGAGGTAGTCGCGCGGCTGGAAACGGCGCATCGCGACGGCTTTCTCATCCAGATCGGAAAGCGCGATCTCGACGGTCGGATACGCCTGTGCGAATGCGGCATCGTTGCGCAGCGTCGCCGAGATGATCAGCGCGCCCGGCACCGAAGGATGCGGACGGATGTCGCGCGAGAGCAATTCCAGTTGCGCCGCCGCGCGTCGCAGCGGCAGGGTGCAACCGAGGCGCGCACAGACCGGATCCAGCCACGCGCGCACGCGTGCATCATTGCTCCAGCTTGCGCGATCGGCCCAGGCGATCTCCCCGCTCAGTGCCAGCAGCAACAGCGCGCTGCCGGCCAGCCACGGCCAGTTGCGCGGCGCGCGCGCGCGCCGCCGCGCCGCCGCGAAGGCCGGCAGGGACGAACGCTCCATTGCGCGTGCGCGGTCGGCCGGTTCGCAGAACAACGCGGTCTGTCTGGGATTCGGTCGGAATACCGGCAGCTCGAGTTGCGGTGGCGCGCTGAGCGGCGCGTGCGTCTCCAGGCGATCGATCGGTTCCGGCGGCAGCTGCAGGCTCAGGCTGCGCAACGCGTCGAACACCGCGGCGCAATGTCCACAACGCACGCTGCCGTGCGCCGCGGCCAGCTCGGCGCTGCCGAGCTTGAAGATGGTCAGGCATTCGGGACATTGCGTGTACATGGCGGCGATTGTAAGCCGCCTGTATCGGCTTGTTGAGGCGGCTTGCGCGCTACGACTTCAATTCGGCTTTCAGCTTCGCGACCTGCTCCGGAAACCATTGTCCATTCTGTTCGAGCACGTCGGCGACGACTTTCTCGGCGTCGCCCTCGCGCTGCAGCGCCTTCAATGCCTTGACGCGTTGCATTGCGACCGCGAGTCGGTTCTCGCCATAGGCCTTGTCGGCGGCCTTCTCGAGCAGCGGCAGCGCCGCGGCCGGCTGATCACGCTCGAGCAGGCTGCGGCCGTAGCGGTACGGATACACATAGTCGTCCGGGTAGGCGGCGATCAGTTGCGGATACAGCACGTCGAGTTCCGCGGTGTGCTTTGCGCGCACCAGATACACGCGCAGGTTGTCAGCCGCGTTGCGGTCTTTCGCAAGGTCGCCGCCGAGTTTCCCGCGCACGTCCGCGATCGCGCGTTCGAGCAGGGCATTTTCGGCGACGCCGTCATCGAGCGCGGCGTCGACATCTGCGGTCGTTATCACCGCGCTGCGCTGGTCCGCGCAGGCGGGCCTGGCGACGAAGACGTCCTGCGCCAGCAGCCGGTCGAGTGCCGTCTTCTGCGGCTTCAGCAATGCGCTGCGCTCCGCCTGCGGCTGTTTCTCGCTCGCTTCGAGCAGCGAATCGACGACATATGGACGGTCGCAACCGATATCGCCTGCGAGCACGCGCTGTGCAGCGGCCACCACGCCCGGGTTGTCCTTCGCCTGTTGCGCGCGCGCGAGCTCGAGGCGGTCGAGCCACAGTTGCACCGTCGCGTTTTTCGCGCCGGCAGCGCGGACCTTCGGCGGCAGGGTCGCGTACCAGTCGAGGCCGGCGTTGCCTTCGCCGCGCGCCTGCCAGGAACCGAGCACGGACACGACTGCATCGAGCGAACCCGCCGCCGCCTTGCGCTTGAACGCATCGAGCGTACTCGCGCCGGCGATGATCCTGTCGACCATCGGGTAGAACTTCTCGCGCGGTTGCTCGGCGAGGATGCGGCCAAGTTCGTCGCCGTTCTCGTTGAGCACGACATACGCCGGCAGCGCCTTGATCTCGAGTTTTTTCATCCACGCCGCGCCATCCGGCGAGTCCGCATCGACCGCAGCGACCACGGCCTTCGCCTCGAGCGCGCGCCACTCGGCGCCGTTCAGCACATGCGTCGCCATGAAGTAGCACGAGTAGCACCACGGCGCCGAGAAATCGATCAGCACCGGCGCGTGCGCTTTCTTCGCCTGCACCAGCGCGGCATCGACGCTGGCGGGCGAGGGTTCGGCCGCCTGCAGCGTAGCGGCGAGGGCGAAGGCGAGGGTGAGCAGGGAGAACACGGGTTTCATTTTCATCGATGTGCCGAATGGATGAAGGGCGTAGGTGGCTCAAGTCCACCGGCCGTTGTCGTCGCGCGACGCGGTGGGCCAAGGCCCACCCTACCGGACTTCGTTCGTCGTCGTCGCTGCGTGGCCGTCACCCCTTGCCCTCTCCCGCGAGCGGAAGAGGGGGAGTGATCGTCACGCTGCGCGTGACCTCGTTACCTGATTAGAGCAGGGGCACCAGCAGCAGCGCGACGATATTGATGATCTTGATCAGCGGGTTCACCGCCGGTCCGGCGGTGTCCTTGTACGGATCGCCGACCGTGTCGCCGGTCACCGCGGCCTTGTGCGCATCCGATCCCTTGCCGCCGAAGTTGCCATCCTCGATGTACTTCTTCGCGTTGTCCCAGGCGCCTCCGCCAGTGGTCATCGAGATCGCGACGAACAGACCGGTGACGATGGTACCGATCAGCACGCCGCCGAGCGCCTTGGGCCCGAGCAGGAAGCCGACCAGGATCGGCACCGCGACCGGCAGCAAGGATGGAATCATCATTTCCTTGATCGCGGACTTGGTCAACAGGTCGACCGCGCGCGAGTAGTCCGGCTTTGCCGTTCCGGCCATGATGCCGGGGATCTCGCGGAACTGGCGGCGCACTTCCTCGACCACCGAACCCGCGGCGCGGCCGACCGCTTCCATCGCCATCGCGCCGAACAGATACGGGATCAGGCCGCCGATCAGCAGGCCGACGATGACCTTGTGGTCGGAGATGTCGAACGTGTAGATCTGGTCCGGGTGCTGCAGCCCGAGCTTGTGCGTGTAGTCGGCGAACAGCACCAGCGCGGCGAGGCCGGCCGAGCCGATCGCGTAGCCCTTGGTGACCGCTTTGGTGGTGTTGCCGACCGCGTCGAGTGGATCGGTGACCGCACGCACTTCCTTCGGCAGTTCGGCCATCTCGGCGATGCCGCCGGCGTTGTCGGTGATCGGGCCGTACGCGTCGAGCGCGACGATCATGCCGGTCATCGACAGCATTGCAGTCGCCGCGATCGCGATGCCGTACAGGCCGGCGAGGTCGTACGCCCCCCAGATCGCGGCGCACACGCTGAGCACCGGCCATGCGGTGGATTTCATCGAGATGCCGATGCCGGCGATGATGTTGGTCGCGTGGCCGGTCGTCGATGCTTGGGCGATATGCCGCACCGGAGCGTATTCGGTCGCGGTGTAGTACTCGGTGATCACGACCATCGCGCCGGTCAGCGCGAGCCCGATCACCGCGCAGCCGAAGATGTTCCAGACGCCGAACGTGCTGTCGGCCATCAGTTCCTGGGTGACCGGGATGAACGCGAGCAGCGCGAGCACGGCCGACACGATCACGCCCTTGTACAGCGCGTTCATGATCTTGCCGCCCGGGCTCGCCTTGACGAAGAACGTGCCGATGATCGAGGCGATGATCGACACGCCGCCGATCACCAGCGGATAGAGCACGCCGTTCGCACCGACGTCGCTGGCCATCACGCCGCCGAGCAGCATGGTCGCGATCAAGGTCACCGCGTAGGTCTCGAACAGGTCGGCGGCCATGCCGGCGCAGTCGCCGACGTTGTCGCCGACGTTGTCCGCGATCACCGCCGGGTTGCGCGGATCGTCCTCCGGAATGCCGGCTTCGACCTTGCCGACCAGGTCCGCGCCGACGTCGGCGCCCTTGGTGAAGATGCCGCCGCCGAGGCGCGCGAAGATCGAGATCAGCGAGGAACCGAACGCGAGGCCGATCAGCGCATGCAGCGCGGCGTCCTGGCTATAGCCGAGGTGCTGCAGCACGACGAAGTAGCCGGCCACGCCGAGCAAGGCGAGGCCGACGACCAGCATGCCGGTGATCGCGCCGCCGCGGAACGCGACGGCAAGCGCAGCCGGGATCCCGCTGCGCGCGGCTTCGGCGGTGCGCACGTTCGCGCGCACCGAGATGTTCATGCCGATGTAGCCGGTAAGGCCCGAGAGGATTGCGCCGAGCGCGAAGCCGATTGCCGTGGTCCAGCCGAGTGCCGGCACCAGCCCGATCACGACGAACAGGACCACGCCGACCATCGCGATCGTGCGGTACTGGCGATTCAGATACGCGCGCGCGCCCTCCTGGATCGCGGCCGCGATCTCCTGCATGCGTGCATTGCCGGCCGGCTTGGCGAGGATCCAGCGGATCGACCAGACGCCATAGAGAATCGCAAGCACCGCGCAGACCAGCGCGATCAACAAACCGTGGTCATGAAACAGCATCGAACCCCCTTGAACTTGCCAGGACGTGAGGACTATCGGTGGGAACCGCGCGCAACCGGCCGAGTATAGCCACCGCGCCGCGAAACGCCCATTGGCGCGACGCAGCACGG
>JBIODY010000206.1:0-4763 GCA_044445505.1 Lysobacterales bacterium | reverse complement strand
TCGTTTGGGCGATAGCGCTGGCGCAGGCTTTCATACAGCGAGACCAGGCCGCGCTTGGCGGCCGCGTAGACGACATTGCGGCCACGTCCGCGCACCGCGGCGATGCTGCCGAACAGCACGACCACGCCGCGCGCTTCGAGCAGGCGCGGCAGCAACGCATGCACGATCGCGAGCGGGCCGTGCAGGTTGATTGCGAGCAATTGACCGATGTGCGCCGCATCGAGCGAGAGATCATCGTCGTCGCGGGAAACACCGATCGGCAGCAACAGCGCGGACAGCGGTGACAGGCCATCGAGCGCGGCGGCGATTCGCGCGCCGGGGTCCGCTTCGCGGCCGAGATCGAGCGCGAGCGCACGCACCCTGACGCCATGGCGCAGGGTGAGATCGGCGCCGAGCGCCTCCAGATCGCGCAGGTCCGAAGCGACCAGCAGCAGATCCTGCCTGCGCGCGCCGAGCTCGCTCGCAAGGGCGCGTCCGAGTCCGCTCGATGCGCCGACGACGAGTGCGGTCATAGCGCGAGCCTGAGCGCGAGTTCGGAGCCATGCAGTCCGCCGGGATTGTGCGCGGCGAGCCGCGCGCGCGCGGCGTCGAACTCGACGATCGCGCGGCGTGCGGTCGCCGCGTCCAGGGTCGAATCCTTGATCAGGTTCGGGCGCGCGCCATGCGCGATCGCGAGTTCGGCGAGCGCCTCGAGGAACGCGCGCTGGCCCGATGCAGCCGGCGCCGGCAGCTGGATCGCCAGCGCGATGCCGCTGCCGTCGAAGCGGAAATCCTGGGCGACGCCGGCGAACACCTTGCTCGCGATCAGCGCGATGCGCGGCCGCGTGCGCACGACAAGCTCGGTCAGCAGCGCCGCGAATGCATCGAAGCGCGGATGCGGCACCAGCCATTGCGCCTCAGCCATGCCGGCGGGGCCGAAGCCGGCGAAATACATGCGCGCGCCGTTGAGCGGAAACAGCGCGTCCGCCAGCGCGAGCGGCGCCTGCCCGGCGCGGCACCAGCGCGACCTGAGCCAGGTATCGGCAAGCGCGATACCGGCGCGATTCCACACCGCGAACGGCAGCGGCGCGATCACTGCCGGCAGGTCGCGTGCCGGCGCCGGAGCGGCCGCAGCGGCGAGGCGCCCGCCGGGTCGCGCGTCGCTGGCGAGCCCGATGCGCACCACGCCACGGCCGAAATGCGCGGCGCGCCCATCGTGCCAGCCATACAGCACCGGCGCATTCGCGGCCTCGCGCAACACGCGCGCGGCCTCGGCAAGACCGTGCACCGGCACGCGGCGCAGAACCAGCGCGGCCGGCGGCCGTGCAAGCCGCAGCGTCGCGCGCGTGATCGTGCCGGTCAGTCCGAAGCCGGCGCAGGTCGCCGCGAACAGATCCGCGTGACTCGTCGCGCTGGCGACCACGCTGCCGCGCTGTGCCGCGTGCACTTCGAGGGTCTCGACCTGGGCACGAAACGTCCCGTCGCGCGCCGGGTTCTTGCCGTGCACATCGGCTGCGATGCAGCCGCCGATCGTCGCCCGCGGATGACCCGGCGCAACCGCCAGATACCAGCCATGCGCGAGCGCGAAACGCTGCACGTCGCCGATGCGCGCGCCGGCCTCGACCGTCAGGCGACCCGCGTCGGCGTCGAAATCCAGCAGGCGATCGAACGCGCAGAACTCCTGGCTGATCGCCGCGTTGCCGAAACTCGCCGCGACATAGGAAACGCCGCTGCCGCGCGCAATCCGCGGCGCATCCGCCGGCAGCGCGTCGAGCAGGCGATAGCGATCCGGTCGCTGCACGCGGCAGCGCGCATGGAACTGGCGGTCGAACGAATCGAGCTCGGTATCGGCCAGGGCGAAGCCGCGCATCTTCAGACCGCCTTGTGGCGCGTGGCATCGGCCTGGAACAGGCGTTCCAGATCCGCGCGCGATTCCTGCGCGGTCTGCAACAACGCAGCGTCGTCGTCGTACACCGGGTACTGGTTCGCGAGCACGCGTTCGTCGTGCTCGCGGAAGCGTTGCACGTAGTCGGCAGCGGTCGCCTTGTCATAACCCAGCGCCTCGAACACGTGGCGGGCCATTTCCAGGCTCGAGAAGAAGGTCTCGCGCACGATGTCCTCGACGTTCAGGTCCATCAGCTTGAATACGTGCTGGCGATTGCGCGCGCGCGCGAACACCTTCAGGTGCGGGAAGTGGCGTTTCAGCAGGCGTGCGGTGCGCAGGTTGATTTCCGGATTCTCGGTGGCGAGCACGAAGATCTCGGCCTTGTCGGCTTGCGCCGCGCGCAGCAGGTCCAGCCGCGAGGCATCGCCGTAGAACACCGTGTTGCCGAAGTGGCGCATGAAATCGACCTGTTCGGGATCCGCTTCCAGCGCGGTGAACGGAATCCGGTTCGCGTTCAGCATGCGTGCGACGATCTGACCGAAGCGGCCCATGCCGGCGACGATCACTCGCGGCGCGGCGACATCGAGTTTGTCGAACTCGCGCGTCGGCCTGGGTTTCCCGGCCGGCGCGATCTCGGCGCGCAGGCGCACCAGCAGCGGCGTCGCCGCCATCGACAGGGTGATCACGAGGATCGCCAGATCGCGCTGTTCGGCGCTGATCAGCGCGGCGCCGGCGGCGAGGCCGAATATCACGAACGCGAATTCGCCGCCTTGGGCGAGCAAGGCGGCGAGCGCGATGGATTGCGCGTTGTCCTCGCGCGCGGCGACCCGTGCCACGGCGTACACCACCAATGCCTTCAATGCGAGCAGGGACAGCAGCAGCGCACCGACCAGCTGTGGCTGACCGATCGCGCGCTGCACGTCGAGTGACATGCCGACGCTGATGAAGAACAGGCCGAGCAGCAGGCCGCGAAACGGCTCGATCTGCGCCTCGATCTCGTGGCGGTATTCCGAATCCGCGAGCAGAACGCCGGCGAGGAACGCACCGAGCGACATCGACATGCCGGCGAGCTGCATCAGCCACGCGGTGCCGATCACGACCAGCAGTGCGGTCGCGGTGAATACCTCCGGGCTGCGAACCCTGGCCGCGGCGCGGAACAGCGGCCGCAGCAGGTAGCGGCCACCGACCACGACCAACGCGATGGTTGCGATCACGCGCAGCGCGGCGAGCAGTTCCGATGCGCCGCTCGAGGCGCCGACGGGGCTGCCGCCGAGGATCGGGATCAACGCGAGGATCGGAATCGCGGCGACGTCCTGGAACAGCAAGATCGCGAAGCCGAGCCGGCCGTGCGCGCTGGTCAGTTCCTTGCGCTCGGCGAGCAGTTGCAGGTCGATTGCGGTGGAAGACAGCGCGAGGCCGAGGCCGACGATCAGCGCGGCCTTCCAGCCGAGGCCGAGCGCGAACGCGATGCCTCCGATCAAGGCGGCGGTCAGCGTGAGCTGCAGGCTGCCGAGCCCGAACACGTTGCGGCGCATGACCCACAGGCGCTGCGGCGAGACCTCCATGCCGATCACGAACAGCATCAGCACGACGCCGAATTCGGAGATCGCGCCGATCTGCTCGGTATTGCCGATCAGGCGCAGACCCGACGGTCCGATCAGCGCACCGGCGCCAAGATAGCCGAGCACCGCGCCGAGCTTCCAGTGCCGCGCCAGCGGCACCGCGATTACCGTCGCGAGCAGCAGCACGACCGCATATTGAAGAAAGCCGTGGTTCTCCACCGGTACTCCGAAATCCGATTCTGCTGCAGCTCATGTGGGAGCGGCTTCAGCCGCGATGCCGTCGCCGGGCAACAAGAGCACCCGCGCCGGTCCCGGCGCAACCCGGTCTCGATTATGGCATGCGTGCCGCGGTCGCTTGCGGGCTGCGCGATCGCGGAACCGCGGCGTCGCAGCCGCTGAGACCGTGCGCGCGCAGCCTGAGTGCAGACCCACCGCAGGAGTTGCCGCATGTTCGTCGCACCACTCCCAGTGTCCGAGCGTTCCACACAGCATCGGCGCCCGATCGCGCGTCGCGGCGTGCGCTCGACGCCGCGCGCCCGCAGCCGCCTGGGCAACACATCGGCTGCGCCCGTCGTCGTCCTCGCCTGGCTTGCGCTGGGGAGCGCGGCGCTGCTGTTCGTGCCGGCTGCACGCGGCACCGCACTGCTCGGCGCGAGCGTGCCGTTCTGGCTGATCGCAGCGCCGCTGATCGATCTGGCGTGGCTTGAACGTGCGCGGTTGTGGCGCGGATTGTCGAAAGTGCGCTGCGCAGTCGCTGCAGTCGGCGCGGTGCGCGCGCCCAGCCGGCGCGCCGTGCGCTAGCTGCCTACGGGTCGCGCCTACGATCCACTGGAACGGCGGTTGCGGTCGCTTGGTCACCCCGTTCGCGAGCGTGCAGTGCCGAGAGATCGAACAGTTCGTAGTCGCGATCGTCGACACGGCGCACGGCGGGATCAGCCTGCAGCGTTTCGGCAGCGGCGCGCACGGCTGGCGTTACCGTGGCGAACTGTTTCGGTGCGCTGCTTTTGGGCAGGATCAGATAGTCGATATGTTGATCCGCGAGGAAGTGCAGGAAACGGCTCGGATCGTTGACGTATTCGGGCCGCCAGTAGCTGGCCGAAGTCAGGTGTTCGAACCGCGCGGGCAGCCAGAAACTCGCCGGCTCCTGCGCGTAACCGACCGCGCGAGGATGGCCCGGCGCTTCTTTCAGGTATTCGCCGACTCGTCGCATACCGGCGTATTCGAGCTTTCCCCAACGCGCGCGGCGCGTATCGTGCCAGTTGCGCGAAAGATCGAGGTCGAAGGTCCGCGTGCCCGGCCACCAGCCGGCGCTGACGAACGCGTAGCTGGCCTGGAAC
>JBIODY010000205.1:0-4833 GCA_044445505.1 Lysobacterales bacterium | reverse complement strand
GCGCCGCTACTGTCGCAGGCCCGGTCCATCCGCGCCGGGAACCGGCGCTGCGCCGGCGGTCACGAGGCCGAATGGACCGGCGTCCTGGTTCCTGGCCACCGGCCGATCGAGCGTGCCGGACACGATCGCTGCGCCGTTCTACCTGCTGTCGAAGCCGTCGCAGAAGATCCCGTCCGTGCCGCCGCTGCATGCCGTCGGTGGCGCCGTCGTCACCGTCATGCTGACCGGCACCGCGATCAGTCCCCGCAGCGGATCGTTCGTCGTGATGCACAATTCCGCTGTGTAGTCGCCGGGGACGAGGCCGTCGGCCGACGGAGTCGCGGTGACTGTCACGCCGGTGTCCGATCCGCCGGCCACCGAGCCGGTCGACGGCGTCGCGGTCAGCCAGTCCACGATCGGACCCGAGCACGGGCCGCCCCCGCCACCACCCGTGGCCGCCGCGCGGATCAACCAGTTGCCGTCCAGCGACCCCTGTTCGACGTCGAGGATCGTGCCATTGATGTCGTTGTTGCCGAGGTCGACGATGTCTGCGGGCGGAGTGCTCGCAGACGAGATGTACGACATGCCCTGCGAAGGCGACTCGTCGAGCGCCGCCGGGAACAGGCGCGGCGTGAAGCCGCCCGCCAGCGCCCATTGGTCGACGAAGCCGATGTAGACGTCGCCGCCGGCCGGAATGCTGAAGTCCGTCTGGTAGGTCTGGAAGTTGCCGGTCACCGAGATCGGCACCAGGTCGTCGGTGCCGACGCGCACCGCATTGGTCGGGTCGCCGTCCGCGTCCGCATCGTAGTAGACGACCAGATTCGCCTGCAGGCCGGTCAGGTCGCCGTCGCCGTCAGGCCAGTACACCGAGATCGAATGGATCACCAGCGCATCGCTCGCGCTGAACCGGTTGATGTACACCGCGCCCTGCTCCGTCGCCGGAGGACCCTGAGTTCCGGCACCGAGCGCGGTCTCCGCCGAACCGTCGTCCCACTGGAACAACAACGAGCCTTGCGGCGCCCACGGACTCGACGACGCACGGCGCGCGCCGAGAACATGCGCGGCCAGCGTGGACGTCTCGCGCGGAACCAGCGGCTTGTCGTCGAGCGCGGGGGTCTTCATCAGGCTCGCATACGGAATCAGCTTGGGATTGCGGTTCGCCTCGTTGCGCGACTCGACCGAGAATGTCAGCGGATCGCTTCCGGGCGCATTCGCGACGTCCAGCGTGTCCGTCGCGGTCGCATCGGCGGCTACCGTGAAGTTCAGCGAGACCGGCGTGACCATCGCGATCGGCGGCTGCGCGTTGACACCCAGAACGATCGAATCGATCCACCAGCCGCTGTTGCCGCCCGCGATGGTCGAAGAATCATCGGCGGTGCGGAAGCGCAGCCGTGTCGGCTGGCCGACGGAGGCCGATGGCAGCGTCACGCTTGTCGTCATGAATCCGTTGCTGTTGCCGGTCCAGGTCAGACGGTCGGCGAGCGGGCTGCCGGTGGCTTCGATGATTGTGTAGCCGTAGCCGCCGGTCACGAAGCTGCCGCCCGCATCGATGATGTCGGCGAATGCGCCGCCATTGATCGAGATTTCCAGCACGGCGCCGTCGAATCTTCGTTCCAGATTGTACTGGTGGCGGAACGTCACGTTCTGACCGGCGACCGGCGTGAAGACCGGCGTATCCAGCGTGAAGTCGCTGACCACCGGCAGCTCCGGCGCGTACCCGGCATTGGGCGCGGTGTCCGAGGCCGTGGTGGCCGTGGTCCAATCGCCGGCACCGGTGGTCGTGGACGTCACCCAGCCAGCCGGCAACGCCGGCGCGAAAAGTTCATCGAAGTTCTCGGCCGGCGGGAAGCTGTTTCCCTGGCCCGAGGACACGGTCAATGTCGCGTTCGCGGCGTCGCTGTTGTCGCCAAGGTCGGTCTGCAACGCGCCCGCCGCAATCGTGTTCGCATAAAGGCCTGCTTCCGCGGTCGAAACGTCGACCGAGACCGTGCACGTGGCGGACCCCGGAATCCGGGCGCCGCTGCCGAGTGTGACCGCGCCGCTGCCGGCGACCGCGGCGACCGAGCCGTCGGTGCAGGTCGTCGATGCGTTCGGCGTCGCCGCGACGAGCAGGCCGCCCGGCAGATTGTCGGTCAGATCCGCACTGAGCGTTGCCGGGCCGGGCTGGCCCTGGTTGCCGAGGAGGATCGTCAGCGTACTGGTTCCACCGGCCGGGATCGATGCCGGCGAGAACGATTTCTCGAGGCCCGGAGGCAGTGCGCCGGCCGGACGGAACCGCAGATCGTTGATCAATTCGCCGGTGCTCGTGCTCTCGGCATTGAAGACGATCTTGCCGATCGGCGTCGGGCTGATGACGCCGAAGAAGACCGCAACATCGCGCGTGGCGGCGGGCTCGATGGTTGTCGTTCCCAACGAGGAGCCCGCTTCATCGAAGACTTCGACATCGACCGGGGTGATGCTCGTGCCGCCATAGACATCGGCCGCGGCCGCGCCAAGTGCGGGAGTGAATGTGACGATCGTCGAATCCGCGAAGCTGGATGCTCCAACGGCGCGGCTGGTTTGCGCGGGACCCAGGAAGACCGTCGGAAAAATGGTCAGGCCGCCGCCGGAGGTGGAGGTGATCGCAAACCCGGGCACGAGCTGGCCGGGCGAGAAGCAGGCGTCGTTCGACGCGCTGCTCATGGGTTCGCTGCATCCGGTCGGGAACGGGCCGACAGGCGCTCCGCCATCGAAGCTCTCGATGGTGAGGTTGGCGGGGACGCCGAGTGC
This sequence comes from Lysobacterales bacterium, assembly GCA_044445505.1. Lineage (GTDB taxonomy): Bacteria > Pseudomonadota > Gammaproteobacteria > Xanthomonadales > Rhodanobacteraceae > Dokdonella_A. Next base: position 2,085 of record JBIODY010000205.1, on the reverse strand, counting down.
TGCGTCGAACGCGGCTTGATCCGTGAAGAACTGGAGTGCACCTTGTGGCTGGAGTGCAGCGGCCACACGATGAACCGGTTGAGCGACTGCGGTCGGCCGAGCCGCAGTGGGCTCTCGTGCATTGCTCGCCGACGCGACCGACGCGACCAGAATGCCGATGGCCAGAGCCATCGAACTCATTCCGCGAAGCATCCCGTGGTTGCGGGCACGCCCGCTGTTGTGCGATTTTTCCGTACGCGCGGTTTGCGCCGTGTCCAACTGTTTCATTGCTGAATCCCCGAACGAAGATTGAAATGCCTCGCGGTTCGGCAATCGGAGCAGCAGCGCTCAACGCACGCCGACGTTCCCGCGCCTTCTCCGCAAACCCGTACCCGGAATTGCCGACACGCTTGCGCGCTGACCCGACCACCGACGTCGGGCATGGATCCATCGTTGCGACCGCGAATCCGGGAAAGTCGCGGCAGCCGCCAGCACTTCCCGGATCGTCACATCGCTCCTCGGAGCGACTTCCATCCGGCCGGAGGTTCGACTTCGCGATTTGCGACGAGACTTTCCGCGCAGCGCCGTCGGTACATGGCGCGTCAATCGATGGTTCCGCGAGACGAGCCGGGACATCGGCAGGCGCAGCCGAAGCGTAAACACCCGGGCATGGCAATTACAAGCAAATGTTCGGCAAGTTTATGCCAATGGCACAAACTTGCCCGCTCGCCGCCGCCGAGACTATCTGATGGTTGCTCCGGCGGCGCGCTGCGCGGTCAGCCATCCCAACTGACAGCGCGTGGTGGCGCCGAATTCCTTCATCAGTTCGCTGATGCGGCGCGCCAGCGTGCGATGCGACATGCCGAGTTCCAGTTCGATCGCCTTGTCGTTGAGCCCGGACGTCAACAGCGAAAGAAGCGAGGCGCAGGGGCGACGCCCTGCTTGCTCGGCATCACTCGATTGAAACGGCGTGGCGTTGCGCCACAGCAGATCGAATACCTCGCAAAGCGCCTCGAGCAGCGAGGAGGAGCGCACCAGCAGAACCGGACCATCCGGACGTTCGAGATTCAGCGGAATGATCGCGATGCGGCGATCGGCGACGATCAGCTTGAACGGCAGTGACGAAGCGATACGGCACTCTTCGCCGCGCGCGGCGTTGTCGCGCATGTGTTCGAGCCAACCCGGCATGTTCAGCAGGTCGCTGTCTATCAGCGCCTTGCAGCTCACGCCTCTTTCCAGGCACTCGAACAGCAAATGGTCCGGTTCGTTGATGTTGGAGATGAGCATCGGCCGCCGCGTCAGGCTGATCATCTCGCTCTGCGCGGTGCGATGCATCTGCGAGAACATCTGCGCGGTCGCCTCTGCACTCACGATCTCGACGATACGCTCGTCGGGAACATGATCCCTGTCTCGCCCATTCATCGCGGCGCTCAATTTGGCGACAGCGGCGCGAGCCTTGCGTTGCCGATCTTCCTCGTTGCGTTGACTGCTGGCGACCAGCGCCTCCACTGCGATATCCGGCGGCACCGCGAAATAGCGCGGAACACGGTCCGGCGAGTGCGTGACCATGCCCTTGTTGGCCAATGCGCGCAGCCACGGCGCGACCTCGCGCGCAGACATGCCCAGCTTCGCAGCGAGACCCTTCACGCCGAGACCTTCGTATCGAAGCAGCATTCGATACGCGGATTCCTCGGCAAGCGTCACGCCCATGCCGTCGAGCGTGCGGGTTGCGCCGGATGGCGACACGGCCCTCTTCGAGCCGCGTTTCTTCGCGGATGTCTTCATGAGACGAGTCCTGATGGGATCGGGGACTTGGCGCCCAGGGCGCGGCGCGCCATCAGCGCGTCAGCGGAGTCTTTCAGCGCTGAGCCGGGGCACCTCGCAGCGCGTGGATCGAAAACGCTACCCACGAACCTGTTCTCCAAGCGCATGTCGGCCGTTGGACTGCTTTCCCGAGGGGCTGCTGCTGGGCCACGCTGGACAACAGCGTACATGAGTCCGATATCGCCTCGTTGAACAGGTACTCAAGGCTGTTGCACCTCGCGCGGCGGCCATTCCGTGATGAAGAGCGCCCCCTTCCGCCTTCGGCACCTTCCCCCGCTGCGC
>JBIODY010000204.1:0-4852 GCA_044445505.1 Lysobacterales bacterium | reverse complement strand
AGCGTGTTGCTCGACGATCTGGGCCGGCAGGTACGCGCGGCGCTGAGCATTCCGTTGGCCGAGCTGTTTCCGGCCGATGTACCATCGCCGTCCACGCCCGCGACGCCGGTTCCGGCGCCGCGCGCGAATTCGACGGAGCACGCATGAAATCGATCCACCGCTTGATCCTGCTGGCGCTGGCCGGCTTCGCGATCGCGAGTGCCGCCGCGATGCCGGCGCAGCCGACGTTGAAGATCGCCACGCTCGATGGGAAGAGCTTCGATCTCTCCGCACAGCGCGGCCGTTGGGTCGTGGTCAATTTCTGGGCGACCTGGTGCTCGCCGTGCATCAAGGAGATGCCGGACATCTCCGCGTTCGTCACCACGCACAAGGATGTCGCCGCGATCGGACTGGCGTTCGAGGACACCGACAAAGCGGACGTAGTCGCGTTCGCGAAAGCGCATCCGGTCAGCTATCCGCTCGCCCAGGTCGATGTCTACGATCCGCCCGCGGATTTCGGCGCGCCGCGCAGCCTGCCGACGACCTGGCTGCTGGCGCCGGATGGCAGTATCGCGAAGAAGTTCATCGGCCCGATCACCGCGGTCGATCTCGAAAAGGCGATTGCCGCGGCGGCAGTGAAGAAGTAGCGGAACACGGCATGGCCAGCGCGAGATTCCTCGTCTCCGGGCATGTGCAGGGCGTATTCTTCCGCGCCTCGGCCCAGGCCCGCGCACGCGAGTTGGACCTCACCGGCTTCGCGCGCAATCGCGCCGACGGCCGCGTCGAGGTGGTCGCGAGCGGGAGCGAGCAGGCGCTCGTCGAATTTGAGCGCTGGCTGCATCGAGGTCCGCCCAACGCACGCGTCGATGCGGTCGAGCGCAGCGAATTGCCGGCGCAGGATCACGCCGGCTTCAGCACGCACTGATGCGCGGATCGTGCACGCTACCGCCGGCGCGGCGACGCGCGCGCAGCGCGGCAACGCCGAACGTGCCACGCCACGGCCTCGCGCGCGTGATCTCCAAGCGCGGTATCGCCTCGCGCACGCAGGCGACGCAATGGATCGTCGCGGGCCGGGTCACGCTCGATGGCCACGTCGTGCGCGATCCGGAGACGCCGACCGACATCGCGCATGCGCGCATAGCGCTGGATGGCGTCGACCTCGGCGCCGGCGAGCGGGTCTACCTGATGCTCAACAAGCCGCGCGGGTTCGTCACCAGCGCCGCCGACGAGCGCGGTCGCGACACGGTGTATGCGCTGCTTGCCGATGCCGGCCTGCCGTGGCTCGCTCCGGTCGGCCGGCTCGACAAGGCCAGCGAGGGCCTCCTGCTGTTCAGCAACGATAGCGTCTGGGCGGCGCGTATCACCGCACCGGAATCGCACCTCGACAAGACCTATCACGTGCAGATCGATCGCCGGCCGGATGCGGTGCTGCTGGCAGCGCTGCATAAGGGCATCGGCGATCACGGCGAGCGGCTCGCGGTGAAGTCGGCCCGCGAGCTGCGTCGCGGCGACAAGAATGCCTGGCTTGAAATCGTGCTCGACGAAGGCCGCAACCGGCAGATCCGCCGCATCCTGGCCGCGTTCGATGTCGGTGTTCTGCGGCTGGTGCGCATCGCGATTGGCGGGTTGGCGCTCGGCACACTCGAGAAGGGCACGTGGCGGAAGCTGGACTCCGCGGAGGTCGCGGCGCTGGCGTCTTTGTCAATTCGTTCGTGATGCAGCCGTGCCGTGGCGCGTTCGCCAGAAGCACACGCCGTCAAGCAATCACCTCGCGAAACAATCGTGCGAAGTTGCCGCCGAGGACTTTCTCGATGACCGCATCGGAATGGCCGCGTTGCGCAAGGCGCCACGCGATCTGTTCGAAGCGGCGGGGCGTGTTGAGGTCCGGCGCGAACGTGTACGAATCGATCCGCTCGCCTGGCGCGGCGATGCCCAGCTTCTGACGCTCGGCAATCTCGGCGGCAAACTGCTTTTTGTACGCAGGGGTGAGCTTGATAGCCGACGTCATGCCGTCGCTGCCGATGCCGACGTGATCTTCACCACAGACCATGAGCGCGTATTCGATGTGGCGGATCACGTCCTCGGCCATCACCTGACCACTGCTGCGCAGATACGGCATGATGTAGATACCGATCACGCCGCCGCGCTCGGCGAGCAGGCGCAGTTCCCCGTCGCGTTTGTTGCGTGGCGACTCGGCGACCGCGCTGCATCCGGAGTGGGTTATCGCGACCGGCCGCTTCGACGACGCGATCGCTTCGTGCGTGGTGCGCTGCCCACAGTGTGAAAGGTCGATGAGCACACCGCGCTGATTCAATTTCGCGAGCAACAGCTGGCCGAGCGTGCTCAGTCCTGCGTTGCCTGGTTCGAGGCAGCCGTCACCGATCAGGTTGCGACGGTTGTAGGTGAGCTGGACGATGCGCACGCCGAGGTCGTGGAATGCATCGAAGCGGTCGAGGTTTTCGCCGTACGGTGTCGCGTCCTGGAAGCCGAAGATGAGTCCGAGACGGCCGCTGCGTTTCGATTCGTCCACCTGCGTGCCGCGCGTGACCTTGGAAAACACGTCCGGATGCGCGGCGATCTGACCGTCCCAGTATGCGATGTTCTGTATGGTCTGGTTGAAATCGTCGGCGTAGCTGCCGACGCTGCTCACGGTGAGATTGAGTGCGCTCAGGCCCGAATTGTGAATGTCCTTGAGTTCCTCCGCATCGAAGGCGTGATTGTCGTCATCCGTTCGTCCCGGCACCGCGCAACCGTCGATGACGACGGCCTCCGCATAGCGTGGCCATGCGTCGTTACCGCCAGCGGCAGCGCGGGCGCGATGCATCGGATCTTGCAGAACCACGCCGCCGGCAATGGCGACGGCGGTAGCCAGAAGCTCACGTCTGCTGATCACGGGGTGCCCATATCGATTTATTTCAGCACCGCCAGCTTGCGGCCGATTTTCACGAATGCCGCGACTGCGCGGTCGATCTGCTCGCGCGTATGCGCCGCGCTCACCTGGGTGCGGATGCGCGCCTGCCCCTGCGGCACGACCGGAAAGAAGAAGCCGATCACGTAGATGCCTTCGTCGAGCAGGTCGCTGGCGAACTGCTGCGCGAGCTTCGCGTCGTGCAGCATCACCGGCGCGATCGGGTGCGTGCCGGGACGGATATCGAAGCCAGCTTCGCTCATGCGTTTCCTGAAATACAGCGCGTTGGCATTGACCTTGTCGCGCAGGGCGCTGCTGCTGGACAGCATGTCGAATACCTTGATCGACGCCGCGACCAGCGGCGGCGGCAGTGTGTTCGAGAACAGGTAGGGCCGGGAGCGCTGGCGCAGCAGGTCTATGATCGGCTGGCGGCCGGTCGTGAAGCCGCCGGAGCCGCCGCCGAGCGCCTTGCCGAGCGTGGACGTGAAGACGTCGACTTCGCCCATCACGCCATGCAGTTCCGCCGAGCCGCGCCCGGTCGGGCCGACGAAGCCGGTCGCGTGCGAGTCGTCGACCATCAACAGCGCATTGTATTTCTTCTTCAGCGCGACGATCTGGTCGAGCTTGGCGATATAGCCGTCCATCGAGAACACGCCGTCGGTCGCGATCAGGCGCGTGCGCTTGTCCTGCGTTTCCGCCAGGTGCTTCTCGAGCTCGGCCATGTCGCCGTTCGCATAGCGGCGGCGCTCGGCTTTGCACAGGCGGATGCCATCGATGATCGAGGCGTGGTTCAGCGCGTCGGAAATGACCACGTCCTCATCGCCGAGGATCGTTTCGAACAGGCCGCCGTTCGCGTCGAAGCAACTCGTGTACAGGATCGCGTCGTCGGTTCCGAAGAATTTCGAGATCGTCGCTTCCAGCTGCTTGTGCAGATCCTGGGTACCGCAGATGAAGCGCACCGAGGCGAGACCGAACCCATGCGTGTCGAGTGCACCCTTCGCTGCGGCGATGATGTCCGGATGATCGGCAAGACCGAGGTAGTTGTTCGCGCAGAAGTTCAGCACCTCGCGGCCATCGGTGGTCCTGATCGCAGCCGATTGCGGCGTGGTGATCACGCGTTCGGTCTTGTACAGGCCCTGCTCGCGGATCGAGGCGAGTTCGGATTCGATGCGGCGGCGTGCGGTTTGGTCCATGACGGAATTTCCGGGGCAGGAGCGCACTATTGTCCTTCATCGCCCCGCCCCTGTGGAGTACGTGGGGCGGCCTTGCGCCCGGGCGAACAGCGCGACTACGCTGTGCGGCGCGGGTCGTCGAACTTCATGGGTCTCGAAGATTCATCACGAAGGGGAGAAGCGGAATGATCATCAAGCGGATCGGGGTACTCAAGGCGGGTGTTTTCCAGGCGTGCGCGCTGGCGTTGATCGGCCTGCTGTTCGGCCTGTGCTTCCTGATGTTCGGCACGATGATCGGCAGCCTGTTCGGCGGTGCGTCGAACCATGTCGGCGCGGGTATCGGCATGGGCATGATCGGGGGCATCGGCATGCTGATCTTCCTGCCGATCATGTACGGCATATTCGGCTTCGTCGGCGGGGTGATCGCCGCGGCGGTGTACAACCTGGTTGCCGGCATCGTCGGCGGCATCGAGATCGACGTTGCCTGAGCGGTTGTGAAGGTATCAAAGCTTCGATGATTTGCCTTCCCCTGCGAAGCGGGGGAAGGTGCCGCAGGCGGATGGGGCGCTTTTGATCTTGCATTTCCGCCGCACGCAAGAGCGCCCCCTTCAGCCCTGCGGGCAGCTTCCCCCGCTTCGCAGGGGAAGCGAAACGTCCACAACCTGCGCCGACTGGTCTCGCAAGCTGTATGAAATGGAAGTAGCGGCGAACGGATGTGAAGGATTGAAGCTGCAATGATTTCCCTTCCCCTGCGAAGCGGGGGAAGGTGCCGCAGGCGGATGGGGGCGCTTTT
>JBIODY010000203.1:0-4871 GCA_044445505.1 Lysobacterales bacterium | reverse complement strand
TTCATGAGTTGTGGCCTTGAGTGGGTAAGTGAATGCTGGCGTCGCGTGCCGCGTGCCGCGTGTTTGCGGTGGCGATCATGGCTCGTTCCGCGTAGCGCCGAAACTCAGTCACAAGCGTCATATTACGGCGAAGAATCCCTTTTCCACCGGGAGAAGGTGCCGACAGGCGGATAAGGGAAGCGGCTGAAGTCTTGCGAGAGAATAGCTGGGAGATGTCTCTCCCTCATCCGGTCCTTCGGGCCACCCTCAGCCCGCCCGAGACGATCCGCGTGGATGCCGACGTGCTGGGCTGGTTCCGTGCGCGCGTGGTCGGCGGCGGCAATTGCCAGACCTTGATCAACGACGCCTTGCGCGCGCACATCACCGACAGCGAAGGCGCCCTGGAGCGCACGTTGCGCCGGATCATTCGCGAGGAATTGCACTCGGAATGACACGCGCCCAGCGCCGCCATATCAAGCCCAGCCGCTCCTTCAAGACTGCGGAGGGGGCGTTCGTAATCTTGCTGTTCTACGGGAAAAAGAGCCCCCTTCAGCCCTCCGGGCAGCTTCCCCCGCTGCGCAGGGGAAGCGAAAGCCAAGATCGTCGATACTTTCACCACCTCTCACCCCTCACGCGCGAGACGTTCGACAACCTCGCGATAGCGCGCAGCGATGCGCGCCTCGTCACGATGCCGGAAATCGCGCACGACCCACTCGCCGGCGACCATCACATCGCGCACGAGATTCGAGTTGCCCGCGAACAGCCAGGTATCGATCGCATGCGCGGCATCGCGACCGGCGAGCAACGATGATGCATCGTCGAGGACCAGCAGATCCGCGCGTGGCGCGCCGGTGGTCCTGTCCGCGGGCGCCACGAGACAGCCGATCGCCGCCGCGGACGCCTGCGCGCCGCCGCGCAACGCCGCCTTGAACAGCACCTCGCCGGTGCTCGGCGCGGCGCTCGACGCGGCGACATTGCGATGGCGCGTGACGAGGCGCTGTCCGTATTCGAGCCAGCGCAATTCCTCGACCGGCGACACCGAGATGTGGCTGTCCGAGCCGATCCCGATCACGCCGCCAGCATCGAGGTAGGTCTTCAGCGGAAACAGGCCGTCGCCGAGATTCGCCTCGGTGGTCGGACACAGGCCGGCGACCGCGCCGCTCGCGGCAAGCCGGCGCGTCTCGGCCTCGGTCATGTGCGTCGCATGCACGAGGCACCAGCGCGCATCGACCGCGACGTGATCGAGCAGCCATTCGACCGGCCGTGCATTGCGGATCGCGAGGCAGTCCTGCACTTCGCCGAGTTGTTCGGCGATATGGATATGGATCGGGCCGCCGCGCGCAAGGTCGGTGTCGAGCACCGCGCGCATCGCATCCGCGGGCACCGCGCGCAGCGAATGCAGCGCGATGCCGACGCGCAGGGTCGGTGATTCCAGCGCGCGCAGACGCTCGACGAGGCGCAGATAGGCGTCCACATCGTGGCCGAAACGGCGCTGTCGCTCCGACAACGCGCGGCCGTCGAAGCCGCCGCTCATGTACAAGGTCGGCAGCAGGGTCAGGCCGATGCCGGCTTCGCGTGCGGCCTCGATCAGCGCGAGCGCCATCGCAGCCGGATCGGCATACGGGCGTCCATCGGGCTGGTGATGCAGGTAGTGGAATTCGCAGACCTGGGTGTAGCCGGCCTTCAGCATCTCGACGTAGAGCTGGGTCGCGATCGCGCGCAGCTCGTCCGGGCCGATGCTGCCGGCGAACGCGTACATGACTTCGCGCCAGGTCCAGAAGGAATCTTCGTGCGATCGTCCCTGATCGCGAGAATCCAGAAGCGGCCTTCCTTGGTCGCACTTTTCGACAAAAGCGCGCCTCTCGGCAAGCCCCGCCATCGCGCGCTGGAACGCATGCGAATGCAGGTTCGGCATGCCGGGCAGCAACCAGCGCGCGCGCAACGGCGGCGACGATGACGTGCCTGGGTCGACAAGGCGATCGCGTTCGACCGCGACGCGCGCGCGGTCGACGAACCCGTGCCCGGACCACGCGTGTTCAGCTTCAATGATGACAGGGGACATGACGGCTCCATCCGGATGGCGCAGGCTAGCGGCGCGAGCCCGGCAACGCCAGCCGTATCCGCCGCCAGGCTCAGGAATGGGCGCGCTCAGCGTGCTATGTTCGGAAAGGGGTTTCGACACGCGGTCTTGAAACGGGGATTGACGATGATCAGACATGCCTTTCTTGCCGCGGCACTCGCGGCTTGTTGTGCCGGCGCGATCGCAGCGAACACGCCGCGACCCCAACCGAACAGCTGGAGCGGCGGATTCAATGCCGCGGACACGGTCCAGACGCAGGCCTTCGCCGCGCTCGACCTGAACCAGGTCGCAAACGAAGACGCATCGAGGGAAGCCGCCGGCCTCCCGCACCGGTTCGCGATTGCGCACGAGGTTGCGATCGACGCGAGGAGCGCGGGTACGTGGGAGCAACACGCAGAGCGCAGCATCTGGCGCTATCGTGTGAAGGCGACCTCCGCCACGTCGCTCAATTTCGGCTTCACGCACTATCGGCTGCCGCCGAGCGCGCAGCTTTTCGTCTACGACATGGCTCATCGTCAGGTTGCGGGGCCGTACGACGCGAAGCACAACCAACCGCATGGCCAGTTGTGGACGCCGGTCATCGCCGCCGCCGACGTGATGATCGAACTCGATGTGGCGAGCAGCGAACGCGCTGCAACGGAACTCACGCTCGGCCGCATCAACCAGGGCTACCGGGGCCTCGGCGCGACGAACAAGGACTATCACCAGCCCGATCTCGGTCAATCCAAGATCGATGCGAAGACCTGCTCGCCTGACCAGATCACCTCGGGCACCTGCAACATGGATGTCGCCTGCCTCGGCGACAGCGATCCATGGAACAAGCCGCGGCGCTCGGTCGGCGCGATCACCCTCAATGGTTCGGCGGACTGCACCGGGTCGCTGGTCAACAACACCGCGAACGACCGCCGCATGCTGTTCATCACCGCCAGTCATTGCGGGCTCGATGCATCGAGTTCGCCGACCGTCGTCGTGTACTGGAACTACGAGTGGCCGACCTGCCGCACACCAGGCAGCGCTGCCAGCGGGCAGACCAATCCGCCGGATCCCGGCATGACCAACTCCGGTGCGACCTACCTCGCGAACACGCCCAATCCGTTCTCGTCGGCGACCTGCCCGTCCGGCATCGCCACGCAGTGCTCGGACAACACGCTGGTCGAACTCGACACGCCGGCCAATCCCGCCTTCAACCTGTTCTGGGAAGGCTGGGACCGGCGCCTGACACCGGCGCAATGCTCGCAGAGTCCGACCGATCCGACCTCGACCGTCGGCCTGTGCGCGGGCATCCACCATCCGAACGTCAACGAGAAGCGCATCACCTTCGTCGCCCAGAATTTCGTGGTCGGCGGAATCGCCAACGGCATCAATACGCATTGGCATTCGTACTGGGATCCGACCCCACCGATCCTGCCGAACATTCCGCCGCCGCAGCCGCCGACCGTGCCGCCCGGCGTGACCGAACCCGGCTCTTCGGGCTCGCCGCTGTTCACCTCCGCGCAACGCCTGATCGGGGTACTCAGTGGCGGCCCATCTGCCTGCGGCGCGACCGGCGAGAACCTGTCGGATTTCTACGGCCAGCTTGCGCTCGCCTGGGACGGCCAAGGCACGCCGACGACGCGGCTCAAGGATTATCTCGATCCGCTCGGCAGCGCTCCGCAGTTCATCGACGGCATCGGCATGTCGCCGTTCGCGCTCACGCTGACGCCCGATTCCGTGGCCGTCTGCGCGAGCGCAGGCAGCGCCGCGATCCAGGTCGACGTCAGCGCGGACGCCGGTTTCGTCGATCCGGTCGCGCTCGGCGCGAGCGGTGCACCGAGCGGCAGCACGACCGCATTCGTGCCGCCGAGCGTGACGCCGCCGGGTTCGTCGATGCTGACCGTCGGTGCGCTCGCCGGCGCGACGCCGGGCAGCTATTCGATGACGATCACCGGCACCAGCGGCGCCGACAGCGCGTCCAAGTCGCTGCCGTTCGCACTGAACGACATCGCGCCCGGCGCCACCTCGCTGCTGTCGCCGCCGGACAACGCGACGTTGGTGTCGCTGTCGCCGGTGCTGACCTGGACCGCCGCCAGCGCGGGCGGGCCGCAGGACTACCTCGTCGAGGTCGCCAGCGATGCCGCGTTCGCGACGATCGTGTTCACGCAGGTCGTGCACGACGCGACCACGGTCACGGTCGCTCCGCCGCTGGCCTCGGCAACGTCCTACTACTGGCGCGTCACCACGAGCAACGCCTGCGGCAGCGCCGCGGCCTCGACGGTGTTCCACTTCCAGACGCAAAGCGCGCCGGGCGACTGTACGCCACCGGCCACGCCGCACAGCCTGTTCCTCGATGACGTCGAGCATGGCGCGAACGGCTGGGCCACGACCGGCAGCAGCGGCGCGAGCACCTGGACGATCAGCACCGCGCGCGCGAATTCGCCGACCCATGCCTGGTACGCGAACGACCTGCCCTCGGTGTCCGACCAGCGCCTGATCTCGCCGGCGATCGCGTTGCCGGCCAACGAGAATCCGATCACGCTGCAGTTCCAGACCTGGCGCGAGATCGAGGCGAACACCGCGACGTCGTGCTTCGACGGCGGCATCCTCGAGGTGTCGACGGACAACGGCACCACGTTCACGCAGGTGCCGGACGCGGCGATCGTCGCCGGCGGCGGATACACCGGCGCTGTCAGCACCCAATACGGCAATCCGCTGCAGGGATTGCAAGCCTGGTGCGGCAACACGCCGCGTCCGTTCAGCGACGGGCCGGTGCGCGTCGACGTATCGAACTACGCGGGCCAGAACGTGCAATTCCGCTTCCGTCTCGGCAGCGACA
>JBIODY010000202.1:0-4879 GCA_044445505.1 Lysobacterales bacterium | reverse complement strand
CGCGCTGATGGCGCGCGCGTTGCGTCTCGCCGAACGTGGCCTGTACACCGCGCAACCGAATCCGCGCGTCGGCTGCGTGATCGCGCACGCGGGCGAGATCGTCGGCGAGGGCTGGCATCGCCGCGCAGGCGAACCGCACGCCGAGGTCCTGGCGCTGCGCGAAGCCGGCGCGCGCGCGCGCGGGGCGACGGTCTACGTGACGCTGGAGCCGTGCGGCCTGCATGGGCGCACGCCGCCGTGCGCGGATGCGCTGATCGCGGCCGGAATCGCGCGCGTCGTGATCGCCAGCGAGGACGAGTTCCAGCGCAAGGGCGGTGCGCTCGATCGTCTGCGCGCAGCCGGCATCGCGGTCGAATGCGGGTTGATGCGCGATGCGGCGCGCGAACTGAACCGCGGCTTCTTCAGCCGCATCGAACGCGACCGGCCCTGGTTGCGTGTGAAGCTCGCAATGAGTCTCGATGGTCGCACCGCGCTCGCGAATGGTGAATCGAAATGGATCACTGGCGATGCGGCGCGCGCGGACGTGCAGCGCTGGCGCGCACGCAGTTCCGCGATACTGACCGGGATCGGCACCGTGCTGGCCGACGACCCGCGCCTGATCGTGCGGGAAAAATGGGGTCAGAGTCATCTTTCGAGTGGGATTTCCGATGTGCAGTTGCTGTCGCCGAAAGATGACTCTGACCCCATTTCCCAGCCTATGCGCGTCGTGCTGGACCGCGAACTGCGCATGCCGCGCGGCGCGCGGATCCTCGATGGCACGGCGCCGACGCTGGTCCTGCACGCGCGCACCGCCGCGCCCGTTGACGAGCGCTTTGCGAACGTCGAGCGGGTCGCGGTTGAAAGTGATGAGCGCGGCCTCGATCTGGATGCGGTGTTGCGCGTTCTTGCCGCGCGCGGCATGAACGAGGTGCAGGTCGAAGCCGGTCCGACACTGTGTGGTGCGCTGTTCGCGGCAGGTCTCATCGACGAACTGCTGCTGTATGTCGCACCAGTAATGCTGGGCGACGCGGCGCGGCCATTGCTGGCGTTGCCGATCTTGTCCGACATGGCGTCGCGCTGGCAGTTGCGCGTCGTCGATCAGCGCCAGGTCGGCGATGACATGCGCTTGCTGCTCAGAAACTCTTGAGCCCCTCCCCAACGGGAGAGGGATTGCGGTGAGGGTTCGGCGCGAGCGTGACGCAGCGTGCTCATCCCGAACTTCATCCGGCAACTGAATTTCGACACCCATCGGTTACCCATTGGAGAATCGAGTGTTCACCGGAATCATCCAGGCGGTTGGTCGTATCGCCTCGCTTGAGGCGAACCGCGGCGATGCGCGCATCGCGATCGATGTGGGCGCGCTCGATCTTGGCGACGTCGCGATCGGCGACAGCATCGCGGTAGCCGGCGTGTGCCTGACCGCGGTCGAACTCGATGCGCTGCGCTTCGCGGCCGACGTGTCCGCGGAAACGCTGGCACGCACGACCTTGGGAGGCCTGGCGGTCGGCGATCCGGTCAACCTGGAGAAATCGCTGCGCCTGGCCGATCGTCTTGGCGGCCACCTCGTGTCGGGCCACGTCGACGGCGTCGGGCGCGTCGTCACGGTCGATGACGATGGCGCCTCGCAGTGCTGGGTGTTCAGCGTGCCGGACGCCTTGTCGCGCTACATCGCGGTGAAGGGCTCGATCTGCATCGACGGCACCAGCCTCACCGTGAATGCGGTCGAAGGCGACCGCTTTGGCGTGACCCTGATACCGCACACGCTCGAACAGACGACTTTCGGCGCGCGCATGGCCGGCGATGCGGTGAATCTCGAGGTCGATCTGATCGCGCGCTATGTCGAGCGGATGTATGACGATCGCGAGCGCGGAGCGCCGCGATGAGCTTTGCTTCCATTCCCGAGATCCTCGCCGACATCCGCGATGGGCGCATGGTGGTGATCGTCGACGACGAGGATCGCGAGAACGAAGGCGACCTGATCATGGCTGCCGGGAAGGTGCGACCGGAAGACATCAATTTCATGGCCCGCGAAGGGCGCGGCCTGATCTGCCTGTCGATGACCCGCGCGCGCTGTCGCCAGCTGGGTCTGAAGCCGATGGTCGACACCAACACTTCGCCGCACCACACGAACTTCACCGCCTCGATCGAAGCGGCCGAAGGGGTCACCACCGGCATCTCCGCCTACGATCGCTCGCACACGATCCGCACCGCGGTGCGCGCGGACGCCGGACCGCAGCACATCGTGCAGCCGGGCCATATCTTTCCGCTCGCTGCAACGCCCGGCGGCGTGCTGGCGCGCGCCGGGCATACCGAGGCCGCCTCCGATCTCGCCGCGCTGGCGGGTCTCGAGCCGGCTGGCGTGCTGGTCGAGATCCTCAGCGAGGACGGCACGATGGCGCGCCGCCCGGAGCTCGAAGTGTTCGCGGCGAAGTACGGATTGAAGATCGGCACGATCGCCGACCTGATCCGCCACCGCCTGGAGACCGAGAAGACCATCGAACGCGTGCATGAAGGCGATGTGGACACCGAATTCGGCCGCTTCCGCCTGATCGCGTATCGCGACCTGCTCGCGCACGAACTGCACTTCGCGCTGGTGCGCGGAACGGTCGGCGACGGCGTCCCGGTGCTGACCCGCGTGCATGTGCGCAACACCCTGTCCGATGTGCTGCATCTCAAGCGCGACGATCTCGGCCTGACCGTCACCGCGGCGCTGCGCCGCATCGACGCGGAACGGCGCGGCGTGGTCGTCGTTCTGGCCGGCGGCGATACGGCCGATGCGCTGCTCGATCGCCTGCATGGGCGGCCGGTCGGCGATGCCGATGGCCAGCAGCAATGGCGACAGCTCGGCCTCGGTGCGCAGATCCTCGCCGACCTCGGCGTGCAGCGCCTGCGCGTGCTCGGCACGCCGCGCAAGCTGGTCGGTCTGGCCGGATTCGGACTGGAAGTCGCCGGTTACGAGGACATCGCAGACCACAAGCCCTCGTAGGAGCGACACCGGAGCGGGCCGGTTCGAGTGCGTCAACTGCCATCGTTCGCCCTGAGCCAGCGAAGGAAGGTTAAACTGCGCGTCGCGATGCAAGGCTCTGTCCATGTCCACCTACTCCGGTGAAGTGCGGCCCGTGATCGACGCACGCTATGCGATCGTGGCCAGCCGCTGGAATCCGCGCATCGTCGATGCGCTGCTCGGCGGCGCGCTGCGCACGCTGCACGAGCACGGCGTCGACGAGGGCGCGATCGACGTCGTGCGCGTGCCGGGCGCTTGGGAAATCCCGCAGGTCGCGGCGAAACTCGCATCGAAAGGCGGCTGCGCCGCGATCATCGCACTCGGTTGCGTGGTGCGCGGCGATACGCGGCACTATGAACATGTCGCCGATGGCTGCGCGCATGGCCTGATGCGGATTGCGCAGGAATTCCGCGTCCCGGTGCTGAACGGCGTCCTCGCGGTCGAACTCCACGCCGATGCCGAGGCGCGTGCCGGTGGCGCGCATGGCAACAAGGGCGTCGAGGTTGCGCTCGCCGCGCTCGAGATGGCCGATCTGTGGAGACGCCTGTGACGAATCCGCCGCGCTCTGCGACCGGCATCGATCTTGCCGCGCGCTCACGCGCGCGCCGCCGCGCGCTGCAGGCGATCTACGCCTGGCAACTCAGCGGCAATCGCATCGACGGCGTGATCGACCAGTTCCGCCACGAGCAGGACATGCAGATCGCTGATCTCGACTATTTCGAGGACCTGGTGCGCGGCGTCGCGCGCGGTCATGCCGAGTTCGATGCGGCGATCCTGCCGTTCATCGACCGCGAGATCGATCGCATCGACCCGATCGAGCGCGCGGTGCTGCGCATTGCCGCCTACGAATTGCGCGATCGCATCGATGTGCCGTACCGGGTTGTCATCAACGAGGCGGTGGAAACCACCAAGCGTTTCGGCGCCGAGCACGGACATACCTATGTCAACGGCGTGCTCGACCACCTTGCAGCGATGTGGCGCGGCGCCGAGTACCGCGTCGCCCGTCCGTGAACCGGCACGGCGCCCGGCGATGGCCGAGTTCGACCTGATCGAGTTGATCCGTGCGCGCTGTGAAAGCGCGCGCGCCGACGTGCGCCTGGGCATCGGCGACGATGCCGCGATCCTCAGCGTCCCGCTGGGTCACGACCTCGTGGTCAGCACGGATACGCTGGTCGCCGGCGTGCATTTTGCGGATTCGACCAGCGCACGCGACCTTGGCTGGAAGGCGCTGGCGGTGAATCTCAGCGATCTCGCCGCGATGGGCGCGACGCCGGCTTGGGCCCTGCTGGCGTTGACGCTGCCGGACGCGGACCGCGTTTTCGTCGCGGATTTCGCGGACGGTTTCGCCGAACTCGCGGCGCAGCACCGCGTCGCGCTGGTCGGCGGCGATACGACCCGCGGTCTGCTCAGCATCACCGTCGTCGTGCATGGCTTCGTTCCGCCCGGGCGCGCATTGCGGCGCGACGGCGCGCAGATGGGCGACGAGGTCTTCGTGACCGGTACGCTCGGCGATGCCGCGGCGGGCTTGCGCTGTCTCGATCGCCGCGATCCGCGCGCGGCGGACCTGTTCAATGCGCCGCCGGACACGCGCGAGAAGCTGATCGCGCGGTTGCAGCGTCCGTTCCCGCGCATTGCGGCCGGCATGGTGCTGCGCGATCTCGCCTCCGCGTGCATCGATATTTCGGATGGGCTGCTCGCGGATCTGGGCCACATCGCCGCGCGCAGCGGCGTCGGCATCGAGGTCGACGCGCTCGCCCTGCCGGCTTCGTCCGCGCTGCTCGCGGTGTTCGGCGCGCCCGAACGACTTGCGTTGCAGGCCAGCGGTGGCGACGACTACGAACTCGCGTTCAGCGTGCCGGCAGCGCTTGCCGCCGAGGTGTTGCGCGATCTCGCGCG